>JBKEAX010000005.1:0-3427 GCA_047972825.1 Hyphomicrobiaceae bacterium
CTTGGAAGCAGGTTGCCGGCGAGCTGCCGGTTGCTGTGTCCTTCATGATCGAGGGTGAGGAGGAGTGTGGCTCGCCGTCACTTCCAGCGTTCCTGAAAAAGAGCGGCAAGGAGGTGAAAGCCGATATCGTGCTCGTGTGTGACACGGGACAGTGGGACAAGGACACACCTGCCATCACGACGATGCTGCGTGGGCTGGCGGGCACCGAAGTCATCATTAAAGGGCCCAACCGTGACCTTCACTCAGGGATGTATGGCGGACCGGCCATCAACCCGATTCGGGTTCTCGTCCCAATTCTGGGCGATATTCATGTCGCCAATGGACGCATTACGATCCCCGGCTTTTATGATGGTATTGTCAAGCCAAGCGCGACACAGGTGAAACAGTGGCGCGAACTGGCTGAAACGGCGCCGGATATGCTGGGTGCCGTGGGCTTGTCGGTTCCTGCTGGTGAATCGCGCTACAGCTTTATCGAGCAACTTTGGTCGCGGCCTACACTGGAGTTCAATGGCATCACGGGTGGCTACCAGGGTACGGGATCCAAAACCGTGATCCCGTCGGAAGCCTCTGCCAAGATTACGTGCCGACTGGTGCCCGGACAGGATCCCAAACAGGTCCTCGGTGCGATCCACAACTTCATCAAGCAGCGAATTCCGGCCGACTGTTCTGTTGAATTCATCGGCTCCCACGGCTCGGCTGCTATTGGCTTCAACACAGCCATGCCGGTTATGAAACTTGCTGCCGGAGCTCTTGAGGAAGAATGGGGCCGTCCCACCGTTTTGATGGGCTGTGGTGCATCGATTCCTATCGTAACCTCTTTCAAGGACGCACTTGGCATGGACAGCCTGATGGTCGGCTTTGGCGTCAAGGACGACCGGATCCATTCGCCCAACGAAAAATACAACGTCACGAGCTTCAAGAAAGGCGCCTGGAGCTGGGCCCGCATTCTCGCCGCGCTGGCAAAGTAGAAACTCTATAGAAGCGGTAAAAGGCAGGCTTGCCACCGTTTTCCGCGCCGTTCAGACGGTGGATCGTGCATCACGCCGGACGGGGTGATTGCACCGCCGTCATCCTCGATTATGCTGCGGCCCGGCCGGTTCCCTCCGGCCGGCCAACCGCGTCAGGAGCCAAGACAGCATGACAATTTTTCGCATCGCTTGCGCTGCCCTAGCCCTTTCATGGCTTGGCGGGATCGCATCATCTCCAGCCGACGCCCAGCGCCGCGATTACCGTGATCATTATGACAACCGGGATCGTGACAGCCGCCAACGCAACGTTCCGGGCCAATTCGACTATTACGCCCTCGTTCTATCCTGGAGCCCGACCCACTGTGCCACAGCCCAACGTGGCCGTGATGACCTGCAATGCAACCGCCGCGACGGGCGGCGCTACAATTTCGTGCTGCATGGGCTATGGCCCCAATACGAACGTGGATTTCCGAACTCATGCCCGACCCGCGAGCGCCCATTTGTTCCCAACCGGATCATCGACCAGATGCTCGATATCATGCCCGCCAAAGGCCTGATCATTCATGAGTACAAGAAGCACGGCACCTGCTCGGGGCTGGACCCTGCCGGGTACTATGATCTGTCACGCCAACTGTTCAACCGGATCCGCATCCCTGAACGCTACGTCAATCCATTCGAGGTGCAGTTCGTCGCGCCAGAACAGTTGATGCGCGAAATGACAGATGCCAACCCGGAACTGAAACCTGACATGATGGCAGTTGCATGCGGTGGCCCAGGGAACCGGCTGAAGGAAATACGCATCTGCTTTACCAAGAGCGGCCAGCTGCGCTCGTGCGGAAAAAACGAAAACCAAAGGCGCATGTGTTCAGCCCAGAAAATGTACGTGCCGCCGGTCAGATCGACGTGGAAAGATCCACGCACTGGAGGCCGTTCAAGCGGCACCCACAACGACCGGAACAACCGTAATCCCGGCCGCGATATTGGCCGCCCAAAATCGGGGCAACCAACCAACAACGATTTCCTGCCCGGACCGCGCGGCATTTGAATATTTGGTCCCGCACAGGGCAATTGCTTCAAATGGCATGTTTCGTTTCGGCTGACGATCTGGGCCACACATTGCATTGGGTCCGACGCCCTAAGTGCGCCCTGGCTGCCGCAGTCGGGGCGATTCGCCAATGCAAGCCCCAGCATCCATGTGGAAAAACGCCGGTTCGCAACGGTTGATAACATGCGCCTGCCTTGCCTGAGCGTCCTTATCTCGGCCAAAATTGATGAGTGATTCTTATGAATGAGGCGTCGGCGCAAACGTGCAGCATCGGTCTGATAACTTTCTGCGATTAAGACCCGGCAGGGATAGGCCGCCCGGCCGGAAGATGGCGCGGGCAAAGCCTCCCATATCGCAAGCCCCGACAAGCATTGCTGAGCCAATACCCCATCCCGCTTCCGCAGCACCTGGAATGAAACATGCTGCTTTCGATGCGAAAGCGACCGTGAGCCAGGCGCCGCCTCAACCTAAGGCGAAGACTTCGTCAATTCGTTCTTCACTTTTGACTGGCGCGCTTTGCTTTCTGGCCGGAGCGCTTGCCTGGCACATGGTTGGCTTTTGGGCCTTCGTGTCGGGCATCTTGTATAATCAGGAAGCGACGACAGCAGTTAAAAGCGAACCCGCACCAGTCATCGCGAAGCCGGCCAACGCCACGCGCATTTCCCACAACGCCTTGAACACGAAGCAGCAGAGCAATATCACCAATACAGAGCGTCCGCAGACAGCGACAGAGACACTCGCTGACCTTTTGCAATGCGCTGAAGCACACAAGCCAACACAGGGTGATGCTACCGTCAAAGCCTGCCCACCGTTGCGCCGCCACCTTCAGCACGCACTTGCTGTGCGTGGCAACCGCCAGCTTGATGCGCGCGAGGCAGCCCAACGTCTGGCGACGGGATGGCAGACCGGTGTTTCGCAGGTTGAAACTGGATCGCTTGCCAACGGGCAATAAGCAACGATTGCGTCAACCGCATCGGGCGTTTTTCGAGCGCCGGGCTATTCCGGCATCATAACCATTTCACAAACAGCATTTTCTGTTGCCCCATTGCTGTCCCGAAATTCGACTACCCAGAGAGACTAAAGCGTGTCGCGAATTATGAGATTCGCTCCTTACGCTTTAAGCCTTTGATTCTACGCATGTCGTTATCTCAATCGCAAAACCGCTGCACACTTTTACGCGACATGCTTCGACACCAGTAGGCTGAAGTGGGGCATCGCCACAAACATTTTTCAGGTGCGCTATTGGGGGCAGTATGGCAGACACGGCAACATTCAAAACAGGTCAATGCTGGCACTATCGTACGCCTGAAGGTTTTGAAACTTCGCGCATCGTGATCGGCGCCATTGCTTCCTTCAGTGCCAATCGTCGCATCATCTGCGTGAGCGTTACCGATGCTCCCGAACGCGAGTCTGA
>JBKEAX010000017.1:0-1876 GCA_047972825.1 Hyphomicrobiaceae bacterium
CATCGCGGCGTCGAACATGCTCAAAACAAAAGAAAATAGATCGCGTTCGCGATTTCGTGAAAAGTGAGCGCGATCTAGTTGCAGGATCGCTCTATAGTCCTTTGAAGACGGTTCCCGCCCATAGCAGGATGAAGCTTACAAGCAGTACTTCGAACAAGTTGCCATTGATTATGGGCGACAGCACAGGGATCGAAATCGCGAAGTACTTGAGTGCAATGACGAGCGCGACGAGGATTGTCGACAAAAGCCAGATCACAAAGGTGGGGCGTGACAATGTCATGAGGAATGCTCCGTTGGATCGGTACGCGAGCACATGCTTGAGACATTGCTATTTGCATGTCAGATTCCAAGTATTGCCAGAGAAGTTCTGTTCTTCCGCGTTGGGCATGAACGAAGCGAGGAGACGACAGCAAATCAGAGTTGTGACGCCTGTTGTCTAGTGTGGCGTCGCGCCTTAGTTGATCGATGTTGCGGCACGCTGGGTATCAACTAAGGCGCGATAAACGCCACACTAAGCCAGTGATTTTGCTAGTGGCCTTCATGCCGCGCCAAAATTGTATGCGGTTGCGGCTATGTTTCAATTTTGGCGCGACAGGCCATAGGGTCCGGACTCAATAACAATAGGTTCAAGACAGTCCGGTTTTTGGCTGGCCGCGAAGGTGGCCTTATCTGTCGACGAGCGTTCAGCTGCAAGGTCACCACGGACAGCTTCCAACCCAAAGTTGGTCAATCAGTCTGTCGCTGGTTTGTTTTGATGGGGGCAATTTGCAAACCCAATTGTTGCTTCAGCATTGCAATGTGGTTTTGGTTATGGAGCAAGAGCCAGAACCGCCTTGGTCAGGCCAGAGCAGTGGGATAGGGTGCCAGATCGCATCCTGAAATGATGACTTTGAGATGATCCATGCACAAGCGCCGTTTCCTCACTCGCCGTCGCTTTCTTCAGACGCTTGGCATCGGTGCCGTGTCATCCGCGGCGCTTGGTTCCTACGCTTTTGCAATCGAGCCGCTTTGGCGCCTCTCAGTTACGCGCTACGCCGTCACGCCTCCCGGCTGGACGCCAGGATTGAAGCTCAAGATTGCGTTAATCACGGACCTGCATGCCTGCAATCCATGGATGAGTGCTGATCGTATTGCGCGCATCGTCGCACAAACAAACGCGCTTGCGCCGGATGTTACGTTGCTGCTCGGAGACTTCTCGGCGGGCATGTCGTCTCGCTTTGTGACGTCCTACGTGCATGCGAGCGAATGGGCGCCGATCCTCGCTGACCTTCGTGCTCCACTCGGCCGATATGCAGTTCTTGGCAACCACGATTGGTGGGAGGACAAATCGGCCCAGCAGCGAGGGCACGGACCGACCTTCGGACAGGTTGCACTGGAGAAGGCAGGTCTGCCGGTGCTGCAAAACGAGGCTATTCGCCTGGAGCACGATGGCCACCTCTTTTGGATTGCCGGGCTTGGGGATCAGATCGCATTCTTGCCGCGGCCCGAATACGGGCGCATGCGCTGGCAGGGGATTGATGACCTGCCCGCGACGCTGCGGGAGGTCACCGACGAAGCGCCCGTGATCCTGATGGCGCATGAGCCCGACATCTTTCCTCAGGTGCGGTCGGCCAAACGCGCTGTCGCATTGACTGTATCGGGCCATACGCATGGTGGGCAGTTCCGGGTGTTTGGCTATTCGCCGGTTGTACCATCTCAATATGGGAACCGATATGCCTATGGACACGTGGTTGAACCACGCCCAGACGGGACGCTGGCGCATCTGATTGTCTCGGGCGGGCTGGGATGCTCCATCGCACCTGTGCGTTTCGGGGTGCCGCCAGAGATCGTGTTGGTGGAGTTAGGGGCGCAGGCGTCGGCAAGCAATCAATAGCAG
>JBKEAX010000020.1:0-1525 GCA_047972825.1 Hyphomicrobiaceae bacterium
TCGAACACGATCTGATAGTTCACAGGCATGCCGTTCCAGCGCAGGCCGACGTCCCGCATGTTCGGCGGTAGTTCACGAATGGAGGTGCCGGCGAGATCGATCCACGACGTAACCTCCAACCCCTCAGGCACGCGCGAGAGGTTGAGGCATCCAGACAAGTCAAGTTCGGAAATGGCTCCGAGATTGACAGGCAACTTTGTGATCCACGGACAACCGCGCAGGCTAAGACTGCCGCCGCGGATTTTCATGTCGTCGGGCAGGGTGCGCAGCGATGTACAGCCGGAAAGATCAAGAAACGTGACGTCGAGCCCTTTCGGCAGTTCGGCAAGAGCCGTGCACTCACTGAGCACGAGAGATCCCGTCGTCAGGTCGTCAGGCAACCTGCGCAGTTGTCGGCAGGAACCCAGGCACAGCCGGTCGCGAACGGACAGGTCGTCTGGCAGCTCCTCGATCTGTGTGCCTGTAAAATCAAGAGAATTGCAGCATAGTCCGGCTCCGACTTGGCGCAGATTCTGACTGCGAACCTTGATGCGCCGCGCTGTTATGTTTTCCGGAAAAGTCTGCAGATCGCCACGAATAATATTGATCGATTGGCATGTGAGACCTGGGTGAAGCTTTTCGGGTGAACGAACATGAGGTTCGGGTTTGGAATCCGGGTCGCCAGGGGCCGGCTGCGGCTTTTGCAAGGTCGCCGTTGCCGGTTCCGTCGGATGTGCTGCACCAACCTGGCCAGAGCCAGACAGGATCTCAAGCAACCTGTTCCACGCAGATTTTTTCTGCATCAATCAACAACCAGACGAATGCGCTCGGGAGAATATTCGCGTTGGCGCCAGGCGCGATAATACCCTGTCTCCAGAGTGATCGTTCCATGTTCTTCGTGGACGATGCGGGCACCGCCATCGTTGACCATGACAAAGACTTCGCCAGCATTGCGGCCGCTGTAAAGCGTGGCCATGTCCATGTCCTCGATGCGGTGGCTATGCCCCGTCAACTCACCATGTACGAGCGTCCCGTGAGGGAGCGGTGCTGACAGCGATTGCGCCGGTATAGTGCCGACCGTCTCAATGAAGACGTCACCTTGTCGCCAAAGCATGCCTTGCTCCATGTGCTGTTGTGTCTGGAAATGGGCGGTTTGATTGTGGAGATAACCGAGAACTTGGACGCTAGCACTCGATTCCACTGTGAATGTGGCAGAAACGGAAAACATCCCGTCACGCATTAAATTTGCCGACACTGTTTCTACAGCGTTCCTTGCTCCGTAAAACGTGGGGCTATCCATCTCAACGACCGTGATGGTGGTCGTTGCCTTGCCGCTGGAACAGCCGAACTTGGCTCATGATCGCAATGATCCCGAAGCTGCCGAGTACGTTGTTGGGATGGAGTGGGTCAGGACCGTACCGCTCACCGAGGCCAAGACCTTCCCAGGCGTGTTTTGCAACACCAGAATGTCGTATGCCGTTTGCAGGATCTTGCGACGATTGAGTTCGTAAAACGCGAATTCGGTGAGTGGCTTGGACGTCGTTCG
>JBKEAX010000003.1:0-9506 GCA_047972825.1 Hyphomicrobiaceae bacterium
TCAGTTCGGTCGTGAACTGGTATCTGTTCAACAGCCCAGTCAGGCCGTCATACTTGGCAAGCTGATCCAACTTTTCCTGGTTGTTTCGCTCGCGCTGCATGGCGTCGGATATTATCCTCACGCATTCATAGTGATCGAGTTTCGATGCGATCCAGAATGCTAGTGCGCGAAGTTTTGGAATATCCGGGTCGTCGTATGCGCCACGTTCGCGATGTGCAAGGTTCAGGCAGCCAAAACAATGACCCGACATGATCAATGGGACACTGATGCAAGAGTTCAAGTTGTTGTCTGCCAGCACCTGCAAATCAGCCATATCCGGGGCGTCGGATCGCGTATCAGAAGTTATCCAGACCTCCTTGTGCCGGAAAGCCTGACCGGCTGCCGTATTTTCAATTGATAGTGTGCTGCCACGGGGAATAGCATCGTTCCCATTGAAAACGACAACGGCGAGGTTCTCTTCGTCATTCTGCAATGTAAGGCTTGCCCTGTGCGAGGGGAACATACGTGATAGCCACCGAGCGATTACCCATAGAAGCTCATCGCGCGAGGGTGCACTGCTGACTTCTTCAATGAAGCGGATAGGAAATGACGGGTCTGAATCGGGCGGGCAGAAGCGCTCGCGGCGTTTGTCTCGAACACGATACAGCATGCTTGCGGCTCAGCAGCCTTACGGCCATTGGATGAATCGGTAAATGCCGCGACCACACTGGCTCGTCGTCACTGGTGTGCTGGCGGCAATTTCATATATAGGGGGTTGGCATTAAACTTGGGTGAGTACAGTGCCTTGTTATTTGCTCTGATTTAATCGAGTTCTTTATCGGATTTGTCTCATTGCCTGATTGGATAGCGTGAATTGTCCACTTGCTCTACGGGCGACCTTTCGCAAATCTGCTGCATTGTTGGTTTTGAGTGTCGCATTCTTGCGATGAGCAGAGCACCACTCTGGCATAGCCTTTCCAAGGCGGGCGCCAGTTATGCCTGTAATTCATGTGAGCGGTAGAGACATAATGCCTGACGGTTTCTCCTTTCCTATGTCTGTAGTGGCAGGTGTTCTGTTGCTAATTCTCATGTCAGCAACAGGAGCCACGGCCATGGCCGAAACATCAGTCGATCGATCCAAGCTTTCATCACTGCGCCCTGGTGTGCCCGTTGAAACCGTGGCGAAAGCCTATGGCGCGGCGTGGATGCATCCGTTGCCGCATCGTGAAGGATATGTGCTCTCACTCGACATGACTGACGGTGTCGTGACGCGTCTTACGAAGAGTGGACAACTGGGTTCCATTCGCTTCAACTGGCGGTTCGGTGAAAAGATTCCCGTTCTTGGCGTGCACATGAGTGCTTCACTGGCGGCCATAGAGAAGCGGTTTCCGGATATCGATCGCAGGGGGCTGGCGTTGAAGCCATTTGCGTGGCTGAATCATGTTGAGGCGCCGAACTTGCACGTCAGGATGGAGCTTGGGACCACCTATGACGACAAACGTTACTTGCGCTCGATAGAGCTTTTTGATCCGTCAGCCGCCTACCCCGAGAAAGTACCGGTTGCGTTTCCCGCACCGTCCGGGGCGCCGGGTGCGCCGTTCAAAGATGTCAATTTCAAACTTGCGGTGCTGTCCGAGCTCATGGAGAAGGCACAAATCGACATTGGTGAGCCACAGGATCTAGCCGATCATGTGCTGGGCCGTCATGTCGATCTGGAAGAGGAAGGTTATGAGCCCATACCGCAAGCCAGGGCTTATCTTGAGCGCTTTCCGTTGACGCCTGAGCTTTTGGCCAAAGTGACAAGCATTGAAATCGACGGAGGCTCGGAGATCTACAGCTACATCTATCGCTTCTGGGGAGGTGAAACCGACGAATTCGACATCACCTCGTTTGAGGGTATTGAGGCACTACCCAACCTGAAGCGAGTTCGCATCATTTCCATGGTGGACCTGGACAAGGTTGACCTGTCTCTTTTGAAGAGCCGGGGCATCACTGCCGAATAGTCTTGCAAGAAAATTTCACGCCGAACCGCGTACACTTCGGCTGAACACGGCGAGAAACAAAAGAAAATAGGGTCGTGCGAGATTGCGTGAAAAGTGAACGCGATCTATTGAGTTCCAATCCCAGGGTGCGTTGGGGCGTTCTTTACAGGTTTCGGCTTCATTCGTTCTGCATTCTTATCATGTTCGGGCAGCCGTGGCGGTACCGTATTGGCCCATCCATAGGCGAGCATGGTCATGATCGCGGAGGCGGCAAAGAAGTAGACACCCGGTTGCACCCTGGCTTCGGTGTAGCCGCTGGAGTTTATGTAGAATATCAGCAGCGCCAGAACCATCACGTCTGTCATTGAATAACGCCCCAGCCATTCCATTGTCGAAATCGAGCGTGCGCGAAACTCGGGCGACAGGTCAGGCGAAGCGACCAGCGTCATCAGGTAGAAGAGCTTCAGGAACGGAAACAGGATCGAGAATGTGAAGAGCACCACGCAGAGGAAGTATTCCTTGTCGGTGTAAAGCGCGTAGATGATCGTCGCGATCGAGTGCTCGTTGGTCCAAACGTAAATCGTTGTGAAGCGGATTACAGGCAGAATCACGCCCAGCACAAAGAACACCGTCGCCAGGATAATGAAGAACGACAAAACGAAGTTGCGAATGATCGAGAGTTTTGGCTGCGCAGCGTTACTTGTCTCGGAATTGGGCAGATGCTCGTCATTGAGGTAGCCCGGGAATGTATGGTCGTCCGCGCTTGTTTTCCCGTTGCTGCTGGTGCTGATCCGGGCGCGTTCTTCACCACGCAACCAAGCATAAGCGAGGATCATCAAGACGACCGCTGCGGTAAAGAAATAAACGCCCGAAAGGCTCGCGGCGTCGTAAAGGCCGGTGCTCTTGATGAAGAAGATGGTCAGGGCCAGCACCAGGACGTCGTGCATGGACCATTTGCCGAGCCATTCAAGTGCGCGCAGCCGTCGGGACTGGCGAGCGAGTTCGCTTGCCGGGAGTGTTGAGACCAGCAGCAGATAGAGAAGCTTGAGCACTGGAAAGCAGATTGAAAAAAGCGCCACGGTAATGCCGAGGAAATACTGCTCGTCATGAATCAACACGTAGACGGTCGAAAGCAGCGAGTGTTCGGTGGACCAGAACACGTATTTGGTCAGCCGTATGATCGGCAAGGAGACACCCAGCGCCAAGCAGACGCTCGCGCCGATGATGGCGAAGCTCAACAGAAAGCGACGACCGCCAAGCTTCATTGCCGCACGAACCCTCCCGTTTGCGCTGCTTCAATACCGGCCTGCATGAAAAATCGCATCCAAAACAGTACAGGGCCCGCCCAGTGGGGACGAGCCCTGTCATGTAAACGCCCTCATACGGTAAAAGCGAGGCTGGAGCAGATGTTGTTGCGTGCCAGAACGCTCTAACGGTCACGCCGTCATGCGTGACTTGTCGTAGGGAACGCCTTTTTGTTCAAAAAGCTGCTGCAACTCACCCGCCTGGAACATCTCACGAATGATGTCGCAACCACCTACGAAATCGCCCTTGACGTAGAGCTGCGGAATGGTCGGCCAGTTGGCGTATGCCTTGATGCCCTCGCGGACCGACATGTCGTCAAGCACGTTGATGTCTTTATATTCAACGCCAAGGTAGCCGAGAATTTGCGCGACCTGCCCCGAAAAACCGCACTGGGGAAACTGCTGTGTTCCCTTCATGAACAAAACGACATCATTGTTGGCAACGGTTTTGCGAATCCAGTCGCTGACATCCTGCTGGGTCATAGCGAAATCCTTAATCGAAGGTTATCGGGTGTGGCCCCACCCGCGGGCCCGCCGCGAAAAAGAGGTTTCAAAGGCTGCCATCAAGATGGGTTGACAGCTCCGAACTGTCAATGTCGCGTTGAAATTGTGGGTTTTTTTGACGCTCCAACAATCAATTTTCCTGGGCCCGCACGTTGATTGTTTGCTGCAATGCCACACGGTGCATGTCAGCTCTCGGCGGGCACGTCGGTCGTCAGCGCCAAAGCGTGCAAAACATCACCCATATTGCCGCCCAAGGCGGCATAAACCATCTGGTGCTGTTGTACGCGGCTTTTGCCTTTAAAGCTGGGAGAGACGACATGGGCCGCCCAATGGTCATTGTCGCCGGCAAGGTCTTTCAGTTCGATCGTTGCATCGGGAATACCCGACTTGATCATGGTTTCGATTTCCTGCGCCGTCATCGGCATGCGCGTCTAGCTCCCGTTTTTTTCTGAGTTTGGCGCCGCGTGCCGTGGTTTGCGGTGCGATGGACGCACTCTACAGGCATGTCAGGCAAGGGCAAAGGCTCCTATTGCCGCGCGTTTATCGTTCGCTGACGCATCTGGTTGCGGCGCCGATTCAACGGCTATTAATTTAAAGTACCTTATTTCCAAGCGCGATCAGCACGATGCCTGCGGCAATCACGCTGGCCCAGCCCAGCCGATGCAACAGCCGCGATTCACCAAGAACGATTACCGCCAAAACGACAGAAACCGGGATGGAGGCCTGGCGCACGGCAGCTGTTTCGGCGGCGCCTGCTCCAATCGTAAAGGCTGTCAAAATCAATAAATATGACAGGTAGGACACCGCACTTGCCGCGATCAGACGCAAGGGGGAAATCCGCCATCCGCCGACCAGATAATCACTATGCGTGAGAGAGGCCGGCTTGAACAACCATGCGACCAGCGCGAACGCAGGTGTCACCATCAGATAGACCCAGAACAAGAATGTCGCGGGGGAAACATCGCCCCCATGCATCGCACCAGCGTCTGCCATGGTGTAGCCAGCCGATCCGGCCATTGCCACAAACGCAAGCAGTGTCGTTCTGGGTTGGCCGAGGATGCGCCCCGGCTGGCGCTGCAATGCAAAGCCCGCAATGATTATGAGCACGATCCCAGCCAGAACAGCGGGTTCATACTGCGTCCCCCAGAAAGCCCAGGTTACGCCGACAATCAGCAGCGGCGAGGATCGAATGATGGGGTAGTAGATTGACAGATCGCCTGATTTCAGCGCCGCCATGGTGCCAAAATAATAGGCCGTCAAGCAGGCCGCGGAGGCCACCGCCAGTAGCAGGAACTCACGGGGAAGAATGAGACCGGCGCCTGAAACCAGCGCATGAACGGCGGCTATTACAACCCAGCCTGCTGTAACGGCGATGTATGCTGCTTCCGGCCGTTGATGTCCCTTTAAGAGTAAATCGCGGATCGGATGCAGCAGGGCGGACAATAAAACGAGAGCGACTGCCTGGAGCGTCATGATGGCATTTCGCGGGGTAGCGGTATGATAGGCTTGGACCCTGGCGATACCGCTTACCCCGATCTTGTGTGTGACCTTACTTGATGTCGAGCAATTCAACGTCAAACATCAAGGTTGCGTTTGGCGGGATGACGCCGCCGGCACCGCGCGCGCCGTAGCCCAGCTCAGGCGGAATGATGAGCGTTCGCTTGCCACCAACCTTCATGGATGAAACCCCTTCGTCCCAGCCCTTGATGACCTGGCCAACGCCGATAACAAACGCAAAGGGCTGATTGCGGTCGTGAGAGGAATCAAACTTCGCACCCTTTTTGCCGTCTTCATAAAGCCAGCCAGTATAGTGCATGACACAGGTCTGGCCTGCTGTCGGGCTTGCGCCGGAGCCTTCCTGCGTGTCTTGAATTTTCAGTCCTGATTCCGTCGTCATGGTTTTTCCTGCGGCTTGGGGTTGCGAGGGGAACAGGAGAAGCCCGAAAGCCAATGCGAAAAGTAAACGGCGGCTCATGGTCATGGGGTACTCCCTTGTGGTCGAATTTGAACGCATCTCTAGCCCATAGCGGCGCGGTCGCCAAGGTTCAGCCCCAGGCGAAGCAACCATGGTTCTTGCTTCCATGCGCTGCGGATTGCGGCAAGGTCTTGACAGATTGAGGTTTGCGTCCTCGTATCGGCGCCATCAAACTGAAAAAAACAGGAGAACGCCGATGCCGACGATGAGTAACCAACGCCGCCACAAGATCAAGCTGCGCCAGAGAAAGGCCGAAAACCGTGCCAATCGTCTCGCCAAATTAGCCAAGAAACAGAAGAACGCGGAAAAGAAGAACGGCTGAGCGCAGTAATTGAGTTTTTAACCGGGCACAGCTTCAGTGACCAATTCCAAACCCAAGTGTATCAAGCTCCACATTTGACAGTGGTACGGCGGCGGGGGCTGAATTGCTCACTCCAGCGGGTTTTCCATATAGTCCGGCAGCCAGCCTTCGTGTTCGCTGCGCAGTTCGTCGAGCGGCAGGAATGTCTCCCCCTTGAGCGCGATACGGTCGCCTGTGACCTTGCCAATGATGCGGGCAGGCAGCGCTAATAGACGTGCGCGCTCGACCACCTCTTCAGCCTTTTGCGGTGAAACAGCGATAACGTAACGGCCCTGGTCCTCGCCGAACCAGACAGCATGCGAAGGTAGCTTGCCTTCATAGGGAAAGAGTTCCGCACCAAGCCCACCGGCAAGCGACATTTCGGCAATGGCCACCAACAGCCCACCATCCGAACAATCATGCACGGCAGAGGCGCGGCCTTCGCGAATGAGCGCGCGAATGAGTTTGCCAGCCTTCAATTCGTTGGCCAGATCGATCGGCGGCGGTGCGCCTTCCAGTTTGCCGTCAAATATCTGCTGGAACAGCGACTGGCCAAGCCAACCCTGCTCGCGTCCGATCACAACGATCAAGTCGCCCTCATTACGGAAACCGATGTCCACCATCTTTGATACGTCGGGAACGCGGCCAACAGCGCCAATCGCGGGCGTGGGCGGAATGGAAACGCCGTTGGTCTCATTGTAAAGAGAGACGTTGCCGGAGACGACGGGGAAGTCGAGTGCCGTGCAGGCTTCGCCAATACCTTTCACTGCGCCGACAAACTGCCCCATGATCTCGGGCCGTTCGGGGTTGGCAAAGTTCATGTTGTCGGTGATGGCGATCGGATCGGCGCCCACGGCGCACAAGTTCCGCCAGCATTCCGTTACGGCCTGCTTTGCGCCCATAACCGGATCAGCAAAAACGTACCGTGGGGTTACATCGCAACACGCGGCAATGCCCTTGTTGGTGCCATGAACGCGAACAACGCCCGCGTCGCCGCCCGGCCGGATCACGGTGTCACCCATCACCATGTGGTCATACTGCTGGTAGATCCAGCGGCGCGAGGCCAGGGCAGGCGAACCCATCATCTGCTTCAGCGCGCCGAGCGTCGAATTGGGCGGGGAGACCCATTCGGGAAGCACCGGCTTGGGCGGCTCGGCGAGTTCCCATGGGCGTTGATACATGGGTGCGGAATTCGCCAGCACCGGTACGGGAAGATCGGCTTCCAACTGCCCTTTGTGCTTGACGATCAGGCGGCCGGTATCCGTGGTGATGCCAATGATTGCGAAATCCAGTTCCCATTTTTTGAAGATCGCCTCGGCCTCGGCTTCATGGCCGGGCTTGAGGATCATGAGCATGCGCTCCTGGCTTTCCGACAGCATCATCTCGTAGGCTGTCATGTTCTCTTCGCGCTGTGGCACATGATCGAGGTCAAGCGTTATGCCGACGCCACCTTTGTCTGCCATCTCTGCGGTTGAAGAGGTGAGGCCCGCTGCGCCCATGTCCTGGATCGAGCTGATCGCATCGGTTGCCATCAACTCCAGACATGCTTCGATCAGCAATTTTTCGGTGAATGGATCGCCGACTTGAACCGTGGGTCGTTTCTCGTCCGACTTATCGTCGAATTCTGCTGACGCCATTGTTGCGCCGTGGATGCCGTCGCGGCCAGTCTTTGAGCCGACGTAGACAACCGGAAGCCCCACGCCTTTCGCCGCTGAATAAAAAACGTTGTCGGTTCTGGCGAGACCCACACACATGGCATTGACGAGGATGTTGTTGTCGTAGCCTTCATCAAAATTGGTTTCGCCGCCGATGGTCGGTACGCCGGTGCAGTTGCCATAATGGGCAATACCCGCAACGACGCCGTTGACGAGATGGCGTGTCTTGTGATGATCGGGCGACCCGAAGCGAAGCGCGTTCAAATTTGCAACGGGCCGTGCGCCCATGGTGAACACATCGCGCATGATGCCGCCGACACCGGTTGCAGCCCCCTGGAATGGCTCGATGTAGGAGGGGTGGTTGTGGCTTTCCATCTTGAAGACGGCGCAGTCGCCATCGCCTAGATCGACGATGCCGGCGTTTTCGCCTGGACCCTGGATGACCAGCGGGCTTTCCGTCGGCAGCGTCTTCAGCCAATACCGTGATGACTTATACGAGCAGTGCTCCGACCACATGACCGAAAAGATGCCCAATTCGGTAAGTGTCGGTTCGCGCCCAAGGATTTCCAGGAGCTTTTCATATTCATCGCCCTTGAAGCCATGCTCGGCGACGAGTTCCGGCGTAATGGCTGGTTTGGCAGGGCTAGAGGCAGCAGAAGCGTTGGTCATGCGAGATAGGCCCGGTATCTTGGTCGCGGTTTTCCGGCTGCTTATAGCCTCGACGAAGCGCCTTGTCCCATGAACTGAGACGATTGTTCGCCCCGCAGTCTGGCTTCTCCCATGATTTGATGTGTTTTACGGCTGATCGGTGCAAGCAAGGCAGCCCTTGGCCACTCATTGCTATTGGGTCCGGACCCTAGCAACTGTCACCGAACTCCATGCTTTGATCTTGATGCTTTCCGTGGTGATGCCACCAAAATACCGGCTGCGAGAATGTCCATACGCGTTGACGAGGTTGCACTACGGCAACAATTTGACCGTGCAAACTTGCACTGATGCTCCTCAACGCGCCGTCTCGGGCAGGGCAGTGGGCCCCCCGGGCATATCCACGGCCGCGATAAAAGTCCCAAAGGTTCCGGATTTTCGGCCATTTGATTGACCAATAGGTCAACTGGGCAGGGCCCACACCACCCCCTGACCAGCCTTACAGCCTACCCATTCGGGCTGCGACTGTTGCGCGCTGCAACATACGCAATGCTGCTGTGCAGCATCTGGGGTTTTCCAAAGCGATTCAGCAGATTAAATACCAACGCATGCCGCCGGGCAGGGTCAACAACCTGCTTTCATGAGCGAACGAGCGGCGCCGAAAATGAGTTGAGATGATCGTGAGCACCTACTGAAAGGATCAGGCTAATGAGGGCTATAACTCAGAATGCCGTCGTAGCACTGTCATGTGCAGTACTCATTGGCAGCGCTGCTGCTGCCTTTGCGGACACGTCTTCGGGGCTGAAAATGACTCCCCGCCATGGCGTTAGTTTCGATGTTGGCTCCAAAAGAGCCGTGTCGTACTACCTGGGTGAAGGTGGCGTATGCAATCTAACCGTGTTGATGGCCGACTCCAACAACCTTGACGAAGTAAAGGGTGCTGCAACGCGGGTCTCCATGCCTGTGGTTCCGACCAAAACGGCACGAATTGATACGGCGGAGGGCAAGACCCTTGAGTTCAAATGTGCCCCGTCGGCTTCGGCCATGTCGGTCAAGGTACTAGATCAGGTCGCCGTCGTCGCGCCGAGCCAGTAAGCGGGCTTATGCTGGACGGATTTGGTC
>JBKEAX010000197.1:0-6210 GCA_047972825.1 Hyphomicrobiaceae bacterium
ATCAGGATGACGATGCCAAGAACGGCGGCTAGTCGCACGACGGTCCATCCTGACGGTGGGACGGTTGAACGGGTTTTCCGCAAAGCGTGCCCCACCACCCAACCGGAGCCACAGTCCTAGATGCGGACCATCGGCGTTTTGGAGACCGTCTCTGCGGAGATTGAGGAGCCTCCAAGTCTCAAGACGGTTTCACCGTCCAGACTCCCCAACAAAAACGACAACGATAAAGCTGATCGCGTGATCCGACCTCGTGGCTCCGTGCCCGTGGTCGCACTTGCTGAAGCCCGCCGGGAATCCTTCCCGACCGGGAAGGTCGCGCGCGGATTCCAGAAAAAGTACTTTCCCAATGTCACCGCCCAGGACTGGAACGACTGGCGTTGGCAATTGCGCTCCCGAATCAAGTCATTGGCCGAGCTGGAACGCATGTTCACGCTTTCTGCTGATGAACGCGACGCCATTCTGCAACACAAGGGATCGCTTCCCGTCGGCATAACGCCCTACTACGCCAGCCTGCTCGACCGTGACAATCCTGAAGACGGCTTACGGCGCACGCACATCCCGGTTGGCCAGGAATATATCCGTACACCGGGGGAGGCTGACGATCCGCTCGGCGAAGATCACGATGCCCAGGTCCCGGGTCTGGTGCACCGCTACCCTGACCGCGTTCTGTTCCTGGCGACGGGTTTCTGCTCGACCTACTGCCGGTATTGCACCCGTTCGCGCATGGTCGGTGAAGCCGGCGGTGATTATTCCTTTTCCAAATCACAGTGGGAAAAGGCGCTGGCCTATATCGCGTCCAAGCCGCAGATCCGTGACGTCCTGATCTCCGGTGGCGATCCGCTGACCCTATCGGACGACAGGCTCGACTACCTGCTAACCCGCTTACGGGCCATTCCCCACGTCGAGTTCATACGGCTCGGAACCAAGGTGCCCGTGGTGTTGCCGATGCGCATTACGCGGGCCCTGGTACGAATGCTTCGCAAGCATCACCCGCTCTGGATGAGCATCCACGTCACGCATCCCGCCGAGCTGACACCGGAGGTAACGCAGGCAATGGCGCGTCTTGCCGACGCCGGCATTCCGCTGGGCTCACAGACCGTTCTGCTAAAGGGCATCAATGACGACATCGAAGTGATGAAGCCGCTGATGCATGGGCTTCTGAAAAGGCGCGTGAAACCGTATTACCTGTATCAGTGCGATCCGATAACCGGCTCGGCGCAGTTCCGTACGCCGGTGTCAAAGGGGCTGGAAATTATCGAAGGTCTGCGGGGCCATACGACTGGGTATGCGGTGCCGCAATACGTTATTGACGCGCCAGGCGGCGGCGGAAAAATCCCGCTCCTGCCCGAGTATGTCGTCGGTCGGGATGGCGATGACCTGCTGCTGCGCAACTTTGAAGGCGGCATCTACCGCTATAAGGATCCGGCCGGCACGGTTGGGTCCAGTACCACCGAAATGAAGGTGCTGGAGGACGAGTTACGCTTGCCTACTGCCGGTCATTTTGGGGGCTGAGGCGATGCGTATTGGTCTCGTCTACGATCTTCGTGATGACTATTTGGCTGCGGGCTATTCCGAACTGGACATCGCCGAATTTGATACACCAGACACGGTCCACGCCATTGCGGACACATTGAAGCGACTGGGGCATGTGGTCATAAGCGTTGGCCGTGGTCAGGTGCTGGCAGAGCGTCTGGTGGGCGGCGAGCGCTTTGATCTCGTCTTTTCGATTGCCGAGGGTTTGGCCGGACGGTCACGCGAGGCCCAGGTTCCCGCACTGTGTGAAATGTTCGAGCAGCCCTATGTCTTTTCCGACCCCTTGACGATGGCGGCGACGCTCGACAAAGCCGTTGCCAAGCGTATCGTGCGTGATCACAACATACCAACAGCCCCGTTTGCCCTTCTCCACACACCGCATGAAGCAGATACGGTAAACCTGCCTTTCCCTCTATTCGTCAAGCCAGTAGCAGAAGGGACCGGCAAGGGTTGCTCTAATGCTTCGCGCGTTGACACGCATGATGCCCTGCGCACAGTGGCTGGCGACCTGATTACTAAATTCTCTCAGCCCGCCATTGCCGAAGCCTACCTGCCCGGCCGTGAGTTCACTGTCGGTATTGTCGGCACGGGTGACGCCGCCAATGTCGTTGGTGTCGCCGAGGTCATCGTGCGGGCCGAGGCAGATGATCCCGTCTATTCATTTGAAAACAAGGAAAACTGCGAAACAATGGTCGTCTATAAATTGGCGACCGATGCCGAGGCCATGGCCGGCGCAGAGGCTGCCCTCGCCGCATATCGCGCGCTGGATTGCCGCGATGCCGCGCGGCTTGATTTTCGCTCTGACGCGAACGGCGTTCCGCATTTCCTTGAGGCAAATCCGATTGCCGGGCTTCACCCTTCGCATTCTGATCTGCCGATCATCGCGGAATTGTCAGGCTTGGGCTACGACGCCCTCATCGCTGCTATGATCCGCTCGGCGTCAACACGCTACGGGATACCCGCGAAGGACAATGTTCAACGGGCAGGTTCCTTGAGGTTGCTTAAAGCACAATGACGAACCGTTTTGTGCCCGTGATCCATGGGGCAGCACTTGATCGCCCCGATGAGGTCGACACCATCGCTACCGCAGAAGCGGTCTGCGAATCTCTCCGGCGCCTGAGCTATAAGAGTGAGGTGATTGCGCTTGCACCCGACCTGGCGGCGCTTGGACAGCTTGCTTCGCGCCAACCGCATATCGTTTTCAACCTGGTCGAGGCACTGGACGGCAAGGCAACCGGCGCACTCCACGCGCTGGAGCTTATTGAAAAGTTGCAGTTGCCCTGCTCGGGCGCCAGCTTGAAAGCCTACGCTGCTTCCAACTCAAAAATCGACACCAAGGAACGCCTTGCTCGCCATGGCCTGCCCACGCCAATTTTTTGGCAGGCCAATGAGCTTGTCCCACCGGATGCCACTGTAATCATTAAATCCATCGACGAGCATGGTTCGCTAGGCATGGACCAGGGCTCTGTCGTGGAGGGCGCCCAAGCTGCTGGCGAGATTGCTTGCCGCGAGGCTGAGTTTGGCTGTCATTTTTTTGCAGAGGACTACATTGAAGGCCGCGAGTTCAACGTCTCGGTGATCGAAGGCTCGCATGGCCCGGTTGTTCTACCGCTTGCCGAGATAGATTTCTCCGCCTTGCCACCGGATCGGCATGCAATCGTTGACTTTTCCGCAAAGTGGGATCCCGATGACATGGCCTATCAAGCAACGCCGCGCCGGTTTGGGGTTGAAAAGGCCGAACCACACCTGGCCAGGCAGCTCAACACCTTGACGTTGGCGTCTTGGCACGCTTTCGGCCTGACAGGTTACGCACGCGTTGATTTCCGTGTGGATGCCGCAGGTCAGCCCTACGTGCTCGAAGTCAACGCCAACCCGTGCCTTGCGCCCGATGCAGGGTTTTCCGCTGCAGCCAACACGGCCGGTTATATCTATGACGAGATTATAGCTGCAATCGTCGACGCAGCCGTTCGCCACAACAGACAGGCGGCCTGACATGCTCAAGTTTCGCAAAATCCGCGGCGCACTGCCCGCATCCGACCAGACTGCGGTCGAAGAAGTCCAGGCCATTATGCGGAGCCAGTTTCCGCTTATGCCAGCTGGTGATGTCGACAAGCTGCCTGAACAGCTCACCGACCCGATGACCTTCGGCTTCGTTACAGAACTACTCGTCAGCGAGGACAACAAGGGAAGGGTCAACGCGTTCGCAATACTGCTGCATGCTCCCGACCTCTCGTTTGCCTACCTTGAAACCCTGTCAACGGCACCAACACGCGGTGGCGGCGGGCTTGGCGCTTCGCTCTATCAGGTCGTTCGTGAGGAGGCGACGGCACTGGAAGTGGAGGGTCTTTACTACGAATGCCTGCCGGACGATCCACGACTTAGTCCGGACCCCACGGTGCGCCGTCAGAACGCACAACGTCTCAAATTCTACGAGCGTTTTGGCGCCCACCCGATTGTTGGAACGGCTTACGAGACGCCGCTTAATGAAGGCGAATCCGACGCACCCTATCTGGTATTTGACGGGCTAGGTACACATGACCTGCCACCGCCCGATAAACTCAGCGCTGTTGTCGGGGCTATTCTGGAACGAAAATACGGTGACGTTTGCCCACCCGGCTACATTGAAAACGTGACGGCTTCCGTACGAGAGGGCGGCTACCGTCTGCGGCCATCTGTCTATACCAAGGCACCGCCAAAGCCCTCAGCCAGTGATGCGCAGATGCCGGCCGCCACGTTGCAAGCCCCCATTGCGTTGATCGTCAATGACCGCCATGCCATTCATCATATTCGCGAACGCGGCTACGTTGAAGCACCCGTCCGGGTGGCAGCCATTGAGCGTGAGATACTCAAGACTGGTCTGTTTACATCGATGCCTGCGCGGGACTTTCCCGATCGCTTCATTCGCGAGGTGCATGACGCGGGCCTGCACGACTTCATCAAGATTTCATGCGCGGAGGCACCCGAGAAAAAATCCGTCTATCCCTACGTTTTTCCCGTGCGCAACGCGACGCGCCAGCCTAAGGACCGCAGCGTTCTTGCCGGCTATTGGTGCATCGACACCTTCACCCCCCTCAACCGAAATGCCTACCCTGCCGCGCGTCATGCGGTGGATTGCGCACTGACAGCTGCAGACGAAGTGCTCAAAGGCCGTCCACTCGCCTATGCACTGGTGCGGCCTCCTGGTCATCATGCCGAACACCGCACATTCGGTGGCTTCTGCTACTTCTGCAACTCGGGCATTGCCGCACACTACCTGTCGCGTTACGGGCGGGTTGCAATTTTGGATATCGACTATCATCACGGCAACGGCCAGCAGGATATCTTTTATGAACGTGCCGACGTCCTAACCGTTTCCATCCACGGTGATCCGAGCTTTGCCTATCCATATTTCACCGGCTTCAAAGACGAACGTGGCCGGGGCCGAGGTGCAGGCTATAACGTCAATATCCCACTTGGCGAACACATTACGCCCGAGGAACACAGAGCCGCCCTTGCACAGGCACTGCGCCGCATTGCGCGTTATGATCCGGCCTATCTCGTCGTTTCCGTCGGCTTCGATACGGCCAAGGCAGATCCCACTGGAACCTGGTCCAATGAAGCTTCCGATTTCACCAAGATCGGGCACATGATCGGTGCAGCCGGCTACCCTACGGTCGTGGTCCAGGAAGGCGGTTATCGTATTCGTACGCTTGGCACGAACGCTCGGCATTTCTTCTCTGGCCTTGCTACCGGGGTTGGTGAGGTGAAACCCGCGCCCAGGCGACGGCCACAAATGCTTGCGCGCAAGACCGCAACGCCCAATCTGGACTTCACGCATACGGTGAGCGAAGCCGATGTAGAACTTATTCGTCGCATCGTCGCGTCAACGGAATTCTTCACAGCTGATGAAGTCAATATCGCCGTTGAACTTGCCCAGGAACGTATCGAAAAGGGCATCGCATCAGGCTATGAATTCATCCTGGCGCGACAGGATTCCCGGATAGTTGGATACACCTGCTATGGGCCGGTGCCTGCTACCCAGAACGGCTATGATCTTTATTGGATCGCCGCTGATCCTGATGCACAAAAACTGGGAATCGGCCATCAACTGCTACAACAAACGGTCACCGCCATACGCGAGCGTGGTGGGCAACGCATTTACGCCGACACGTCGTCGCAATCCAAGTACGAGCCAACGCGCGCGTTCTACCGTCGCCAGGGTTTCCGCAAGATTGCAGAACTGAAAGACTTCTACCGACCCGGCGACAACAAAGTGATTTTTGAAAAGCAAATTTGAAACACCCAGCCGAACCGCTGCACACTTCGACTGAACATGCTCTTTCGTTTCTCGCGGCGTTCTTCACGCCGAACCGCTGCACACTTCGACTGAACATGCTCTTTCGTTTCTCGCGGTGTTCTTCACGCCGAACCGCTACACACTTCGGCTGAACATGCTCTTTCGTTTGGAGCATGTTCTTCCCGCCGAACCGCTACACACGTCGGCTGAACATGCTCTAGGGTCCGGACCCTAGTTAGATAATCCAAGGATTTGTGTCACTTCTTTGCGGCGCGGCAAAGCATCGGCAAGCGTGTGCTTGTCGAGCGTGCTGAAAAACGCTTCATTGGCCTCGGCAAAAATCGGGTTGAGGCCGCACACCGGCGCCAGAACGCAATGCACCGGCCCGCCGCGCATACATT
>JBKEAX010000205.1:0-11199 GCA_047972825.1 Hyphomicrobiaceae bacterium
GTAAGGTGATTTTCCGGCCTCGGTGAAGCGCCGCGTAATTTTCATGAGTTGTCCCCGCCTTTGGCGATTAGAAGTCTTTTGTTTTGGCCGGCGCTTTTTTGCTGCGCATCGGCCCGGCTCAATTGCAATCAGGAAACAAAACTCCCGCCCTGGGAGACGTGACGGTCTTCCAGGTGGCTACTCAGCGTTTTCCGACGGGCGCGCTCATCCCTCAATTCGCGCGCGACACGGCGGTCAGCCTTATTCGATCTGGTTTTGAAAACTTGTGGCTACGGCCAATACGCGGGCCGTTACTGAAACGCACGCCGTCTCCCGTAGAAGAACCGGCTTACCTGAGGCGGCACAAGCGAAGCCTGAACTGTGGCTGTCATGTCCGCGCCATGAAGTTCAAGCTATGGTGATTCGTGCCCGTCGTCACCACCCCTTGTAGGTGGCAGATGCCACTAGACACTAGATGTTGTGGTGTGGACAACTTGTGAATTGCGTCGTCAAAACGCCCGAAATCCCGGGCCTGGCGCCGCAATGCGGCTTTCGGGCCGCTGTGGAAAGCCACATATGAAGACGATTGTGGCCGGCACGGTCAAAACACTAGCCCGATTCCGATGCTAGTCCTGTGGTATTCCGGCCGCGCCTTATGTCCGTATGGACAGATATGGTGGCGGGCGGTAGGACCGTTATCAAAGAAACGTCGATATGCGACAGGGCCGCGGGCATTTGCGCTGGCCGTTACTGCGGGGACTCGACTGAAAGCCAATCCGGGAGACGATGATCCATGGGCATGTTCAAGGAAATGTTCGCTTGGTGGGGCGGCAACACCTGGGGAACCCGCCTTTATATCTGGCGCAAGATGCGACTGGTCGGCAAGGATGAGTTTGGAAACCACTACTATGAGCAGCGCTCGGGCACCGGCCCGGTCGGCAAGCCCCGCCGTTTCGTGACCTATATCAACGGTGCCGAAGCTTCCAAAGTGCCGCCCGAATGGCATGGTTGGCTGCACTATACGGTCGATACACCGCCGACCGAAGAAGACTACCATGCCAAGCCCTGGCAGAAGCCGTACCAGCCCAACATGACGGGAACGGCCGACGCATATCGGCCGGATGGGTCGATATTGACGGCTGCTGAACGTCCACGCGGCACTGGCGACTACAAGGCGTGGCGCCCCGAATAAGTGTTGGATGAAGCAACGCCTAGAGCATGTTCAGCCGAAGTGTACAGCGGTTCGGCGTGAAGAACATGCTTCAGAGATAAGAGCATGTTCAGCCGAAGTGTACGCGGTTCGGCGTGAAGAACATGGCGAGAAATAAATGAAAATAGAGCGCGTGCACGATTTCGTGAAAAGTGAACGCGATCTTGGGGGCAGTGATGACCAGCCTGGCGGACAAACAGACATGGTCGGCTGAAAAATATGCAGCCAATGCGCGCTTCGTTGCCGATATGGCTGGCGAGATTTCGGCGTGGCTGGCGCCAGCGCGCGGCATGCGCATTCTCGATGTTGGTTGCGGTGATGGTGCATTGACACGCCGCATCGCCGATACGGGCGCTGACGTTGTCGGAATCGATCCCTCATCCGAAATGTTAAAAGTCGCGCGGGCCTTGGGTTTGGACGTGCGCGAGGTCAGCGTCACGCAGATGACGTTCGACAACGAATTCGATGCGGTCTTTTCCAATGCTGCTCTACATTGGGTGTCTGAGCCCGAATTGGCAATTGCACGGATGCGGGCCGCGTTGAAACCGGCCGGGCGCCTAGTCGCCGAGTTTGGCGGTCAAGGCAATAGTGCTTCCATCGTTACCGCCATGCGTGCTGTCGCCCGTAGCCACGGCGTTGATGAAGCCCTGGCCTCGCCGTGGTTCTACCCGACACCGGAGGAATACCGGGCCATGCTCAAGGCCGGTGGGTTTGAGGTCTCACGCATCGGCCTTTATCCGCGATTAACGCCCCTTCCCACGGGGATGCGAGGCTGGCTCGACACTTTCCGCACACCGTTTTTTGAGAGTTTCGGGGACCGCATGGAGGAAGCAAAGGCGGTCGTCGAGGACCTGCTCCGGGCGTCTTTATGCGATAAGTCCGGAAACTGGACGGCCGATTATGTCCGCTTGCGGGTGGAGGCGGTTGCGGTGTAGGCCGGAGGCAGTCAAGTTGGCGCCCCAGTTTCCTGGCATGGCAATAGTGAGCGGCGCTCACATGAGACAACGATCACCGGGAGCAACACACCATATGCTCGATATGCGGCCGAAAGGGGCGGGAGCACCGCGCTTTATCATTTGTGCTTTGGCAGCATTTGCTCTTGCGGCCAGTATTGCCCAGCCGGTTCTGGCTGAGCGGATCGAAAATGACGTGGCCGTGTTCGCTGCGCTGGACAAGGTGACGGCGCGTATTTCCAAACTTGAAGTGCCGTTGGGCCAGACGATCGAATTTGGTTCGCTTCGCCTGACCCCGCGTGTTTGTTATACGCGCTCTGCTACAGACCTGCCCAATACAACCTCGTTCGTCGAAGTGGATGAGAAAGAGCTCGAAAGCAGCGCCGAGAAACGTATCTTTACGGGCTGGATGTTTGCCGAAAGCCCTGGTCTCAACGCTGTCGAGCATCCCGTGTTCGATATTTGGTTGACCGGCTGCTCGGAACCCAAGGGCGGACCAGCACAGGCCGCCGCCGGTCAAGCGCCTGCACAAGGAGAGGCTGGCGAACAGGCTGATCCGGGCGGGCAAGAACCTATCATCACCCGCCGCCGCATCCGCCGCTGAGTTGCGTGTCGTAAAAGGCGGGGTGTTCAAGCATGTTTAGCTGAAGTGCGCAGCGGTTCAGCGTGAAGAACATGCTTCAAACAAGAGAGCATGTTTAGCTGAAGTGTGAAGCGGTTCAGCGTGAAGAACATGCTTCAAACAGGGACCTACGCCGCCAGGATGCGCGCGACCTTGGGCGCGAAGTACGTCAAGATGCCAGCCGCACCAGCGCGCTTGAAGGCAAGCAGGCTCTCCATCATCACCTTGTCACCATCCAGCCAGCCTCTCTCAGTCGCGGCCATCAACATCGCGTATTCGCCCGACACCTGATAGGCAAATGTTGGCACCTTGAGGGTCTCAGAAACGCGTTGGACGATGTCGAGATACGGCATCCCTGGCTTTACCATCACCATGTCGGCGCCCTCTGCAATATCAAGCGCCACTTCACGCAGGGCTTCATCGGTGTTGGCCGGGTCCATCTGATAGGTGCGCTTGTCGCCCTTCAAGGTTGAAGACGAGCCCACCGCATCACGAAACGGTCCATAAAAAGCGCTCGCATACTTGGCGGCATAGGCCATGATTTGTGTATCGGTGCGCCCAGCACCTTCCAGCGCCTGTCGGATGACGCCGACGCGCCCATCCATCATGTCTGAGGGCGCAATGATGTCACACCCTGCGGCCGCCTGATTGAGAGACTGTTTGACCAGCGCATCAAGCGTAGCGTCGTTGTGGATCTCGCCATCCACCAGTAGCCCGTCGTGGCCATGGCTTGTGTATGGATCAAGCGCCACATCGAGGATGACGCCAATGTCGACACCGGCATCCTTCACCGCTCGCGTTGCCCGGCAGACGAGATTGTCCGGGTTGAACGCTTCCGCGGCATCATCGGTTCGACGTTTGGGATCGGTGTAGGGAAATAGCGCCATGGCCGGAATGCCCAGACGGGCTGCTTCCCGTGCTGCTTCCACAACTAGGTCTACTGAAAGTCGTGCAACGCCAGGCATCGAGGCCACCTCCTGGCGCTGCCCTTTGCCTTCGAGCACGAATACCGGCCAGATAAGATCGTCAGGCGACAAGACGTTTTCGGCAACCAGTCGCCGCGCCCACGCCGCCTTGCGGTTGCGCCGCATGCGCGTGGCTGGGAACCCAGGTAAGGTTTGATGTGATGGTTTGTTGCTCATGTTTTCTTTGCCGTTTCCGAGGGGGCGACGGCAACAATCCCCGTCCCGCCACACGAATGCAAGCCTGTCGGGTAAATAGCCTCAACGCCCGCGCAGGTTTCGAACGGCCCCGCCCAGCTATTCGACGTCATGGTTTATTGGCAGAATGCACCGGATTTACGTTTTGCCAGATCGATGTGGAAGTGGTTGCGATGGGCGTTGTTGGCTTCGGGGCCAAGCACGGTGCCGAAAATTCTACAGGCGGATTTGTGCGCACCGCGCAAGAACCGCTGGCGGCTGATGACTTTCACGGCGGCACCGCCTTTGGCAGCTGCCGTTTGCACAGCGTTGCGACCAGGGTGGTCCCAGTTGTGAGGTTTTGGTCCGCCAAGGCGACTGGGGGCGATCTCAAAGGACCCAGCCCTGGCTTGATCCGGCTCTGCAATTGGCGTCGTCACAGTGAGGCCTGGAATACCGTTCACGCTGCTGGCGTCGTTTGATTCCCTTATGCCAGATGACAGCGACCCGGTTTCAATTTCGTTGTTGCGTTTGTTGGTCGCCATGCGTGCTGTTTGTCCGGTTTCCTGTTTCTGGTTGCGGGCCAGCTCCTGCGCACGTTTCCCAGCAGCGATCTTCTTTTTTTCCTCTGCTAGTGCTTTCGCCTTTGCAGCTGCCACTTGCCGGCGGATGTCACGTTTTGTCTGCCCCCAATCAGCAAGCAGCATTGCCGCATCACCGCGAGCCGTTGAGAAGCCCGCTATATCGAGTGCATTGGCGCGGCCATGTTCAGACAGGCGGCCTCGCGCGCGTCCATATGCATTACGGCACGAATAATCGCTCATCTTGGATATCTTGATGATCGGCCCGCCGAGATGTTTGCGCGCCAATGGTTGAAGCTCATTCTTCAGCCAGGTGTGCAGGGCTTCCGCCATTTCGCAATTGATGAGTGCAGGTGGCGAGATCACCACTTCCGGCTTTCGGCCGATGCTGATCAGGCGAATAGGAGCCGGTGTGCCGCATTCACCCTGCTTGATCGGTTCTTCGTAAACGGCAACGGCACCGATGCGTTTCAGTATGTCAACGCAGCGGGCCCGGGCTGTGATGATCACACCTTGCGGCCACCGGTCGACCTTTCCTTCGGCCTTGTCCTTTGCCGCCTTGGCGCGCGCGCGCACTTCGTCGAGTGTGATCGGCCAACTGGAATCTGCCGCGACAGCTTTGCGTGGGCGACTAACCGGCAGTGGCGGGGTCATCCTGCGCGGTTTTTGCGCCATGCGTACGGGGCGGCGAGCCGCACGAGCCGGGTCGATGGTTTTCAGGAATTCCGGCGGCCCCACAAAGCGTATTTCTGGGCTCTTGTCGTTGGAAAAAACAGGATTCGACGAGCAAACGACCAGCCCGGACAGCATCGCCAGGCCCCAAAGACCGCTTCGCATTGATGTATTGCCCCCGTCCCCTGGCGCCCGGCATGTTCCCCAAAGCCCTACAGCCGAAACGCGAATCACCCCTAGTTTCTTGGCATTCCAAGCTGGTGTATAGCCCTCAATTGGGGCGGCTGAAGAGCGCACAACACCGCATGTGCGAAATAGATGTCGATGAGCAGTGGACAGGAGCACGTTATGACCGGAAAGCCTGTGGATGAACCTGTCGCGGACGAAATTTCCGTCACGAAAGACATCGCTATTACGCGCAGAGGCGCTGTCGCGACGATCGTCCTGAAGAGGGTAAGCGCACTCAACGCATTGACGATCGACATGCGGGCGAAAATCATCGAAGCGATCCCGCAACTGGCACGCGACATCAATCTTTATGCCGTGGTGATGCGCTCCGACAGCCCCAAGGCGTTTTCTGCCGGTGGCGATGTCCGTGAATTGATAACGCTTTATAAGGCTGATCCAGAAGCCGCCTGCCAAGCGTTTGCCGACGAATACCAGATGAACTGGACGCTTGAGTGCTTTTCAAAGCCGACCGTATCGCTGGTTGACGGCGTCATCATGGGGTCCGGCGTCGGTTTGTCGATCTACAACACCCACCGTGTGGCAGGTGAACGTTATCGTTTTGCCATGCCGGAAACCGCAATAGGGCTGTTCCCGGACGTTGGCGTCGCGCACGCGCTATCGCGCTTGCCCGGCGAAATCGGCACCTACCTGGGCCTGACCGGCCGCCTCATTGGGCGGGCCGACGCCTTCCAGTTAGGTCTTGTTACGCATTGCATCGCAGCGGATCGCTTCAACGAGATCGAAGAAGGATTGGCCGATGCACGCCCGATTGACCCATTGCTGGATGGCATGCACCAAGACCCAGGCGGAGGCGAATTAGCGCCGCATCTGGCACTCATCGCAGAATGTTTCAGCGGAAAAACCGTGGAAGAGATTGCTGGGCGACTTTCAAAGGCCAAAGGCGAGAGCCAGACCTTTGCCGAAGGTGTCCTGGCCGATTTGGCCAAAAAATCTCCAATTGCGCTCAAGATCACGCTGCGGCATTTGCGTCAGGCTTCGGCCATGGACCTGCGTGAGGTGCTCAAGATTGACCAGCGCCTTGCGTGCCGCTCGCTGGAGGGTGATGATTTTGCAGAGGGCGTCCGGGCGGTTCTCGTAGACAAGGACAACCTCCCCGTGTGGAAGCCACCGACGCTGGAGGCGGTATTGGAGCCCGCGTTGGATGCGTATTTTGCACCGCTGCCCAAGGGGCGGGAACTTGAGCTGGCGACGCGCGAACAGATGCAGGCGTCTCGGATTTGAAACAATCAGGACTAGGTTTTGACACTGAAAGTAATGTTTAAAGAAGTCCTGATTCAGACCCTGTGAAACTATTCTTTTACTATACCTATTTAGGCAACCTTTAGCTGTATTCGCTACTGTGATCGCAATCCCGAAGAAAAACAAACGGGTTTTGCGTCAAACAGAAGTGAGGCACGTCAATGAATACAGCAGTGGAACGGGCGCGGTGGGACGTCCCGGCGGAGGACGGAGAAGTCCAAAGCGAATACCTGCAATCGCTGCGGCTGATTGAACGGCTGCATCGTTTGCTGCTCGACGTTATCAAGGATGAATTTGATCGTCAGGGTGGCTCGGATCTCAACAGCGTACAGGCACTTCTCTTGTACAACATTGGCCCGGCCGAATTGACGGCAGGCGAGCTCAAGACGCGCGGCTACTATCTGGGTTCGAATGTGTCCTACAACCTGAAGAAGCTCGTCGACATGGGTTACATTCACTACAAGCGCTCCGAAACGGACAAGCGTTCAGTGCGTGTGAGCCTGACAGACAAGGGGCTTGAGGCTTGTGAGGTCGTACAGGGGCTTTACCAGCGTCAGCTTGGCTCTCTGCAGAAGGTGGGCGAGGTAGATGAAAGCGACCTTGAAAGCCTGAACCGCTCCCTGATGCGGCTGGAGCGCTTTTGGTCCTACCAGATCAGCTACCGGCTCTAGCAGCATGTTCAGCCGAATTGTACGCGGTTCGGCGTGAAGAACATGCTTCAAATGAAAGAAAATAGAGCGCGGGCGCGTTTCCGCGAAAAGTGAACGCGATCTAGTGGCTGGACCCTCGGGCTCGGGACCTTCAGCAGAACGGCATGGAATTACAGTCATACGGCGCTTGACCGGGCGAGCGGGCAAGCATGAAATGGGCGCGTCCGACCAACGCGCCCTTTGCCGTGCCATGTTTAGCTGAAGTGTGGAGCGGTTCAGCGTCCCGTCGCTGCGGGCCCATAACGCTTCGCGTATGAAACGCATCTAATTTCACAACTTTCAACGACCAATATCAGGCGCACCACGCGAAGTTCACGCCCCTCAACGGGCTTGAGCGGAACCGCGGGTGTGCGAGATGCAACTTGCATGGGCCCTGGAGGCAGGAAGCCACCCGGCGCGCCATCACATGTAAAACCACATCAGATGCTGGATCTCGCGTGACGAACTGAAGTTAATTGCGGTTGCCTATTATACGAGACGCCGCCGCCCAAACGGATGGATCCGTTTGCCGTTACGCAGGCAATATGGAACCCATAGTTGCCAAGCAGCATCAATATGTCGTGCAGACGAACGTCTTGATTAATTGCACCTTTTCAAAATTTGCCTTTTGTTCCAATTTGAATTTGTTATTGCTGCGGCTTTACTGGTTTTGGCTGCATATTTGATCGAAAATGGTTCGATTGATTCTGGTTTATGCAGCTTAGCGCAATGGCAGGACGGCCTGGGCTGCCAAAGCGTTGAGAATGACTGCACGATTGTTCAGCTCTGAACCACGTCGCCATTGGTGTTCAGGAGTGTTTGTCGCGGTGTTTTGAAGCTTTTCATGGGACATTTTTGTTCAGGAGGGAACATGCCAGCGGAAGATCCAGCAGGCCTATGTCGTGGCCTCGCGCGGTTCCGGCGCCTTCGCGCAGCACGCAAAGGCATCGTCGTTGTGCTCACCGCGGGCGTGTATGCCGGAACGGCAAGCGCCTACGATGCCAACTCCTGGTTGCAGTTTGGCCCCTCAAGCGAGTCTTCTAGCGCCACCAATCGAAGCTCCTACGACCGCTCCTTCATCCGCGAGTGGGAGGCAAATCCCCCACGTGGTTACCCAACCCTTTCGCCTGCCAACATCGAAGCCACCAGGCAGGCAATACAACGCTACGAGAAAATTGTTGCGGATGGAGGCTGGAATCCACTCGGCAAAACGGAACTCCGCACCGGCATGAATGGCCGCGAGGTGGGAGCCTTGGAGGCAAGGCTGCGTGCCTCGGGACATATGCGCTCTGAGGGGTACGACCAGAACCACTTTGGTTATGAGTTGGAAAAGGCGGTCAAACGTTTCCAGGCGACAAACGGGCTGACCCCAACCGGTGTTGTCGGCAAGCGCACGATTGCGGCGCTGAACGTGCCTGCCTCGGCGCGCCTGAAGCAATTGAAACGCGGTCTTGAACGACTTCGCGAATATGCAGGCACTCTGGGCAAGAAGCGGTATGTCGTCGTCAATATTCCCGCCGCGCAGGTTGAGGCGGTGGAACGCGATCAGGTCGTTTCACGACATACCGGGGTCGTCGGCAAGCGCGATCGTCAAACTCCGCTACTGCGCTCATCCATCCACGAACTGAATTTCAATCCCATCTGGCGATTGCCGCCAACCGTGATCCGGAAGGACCTTATTCCGAAGGGGCGGAGCATGGAAAAGGCCGGCAAAAGTGTGCTCGTCAAATACGGCATTGATGCCTATGACGGCAGCGGACGAAAGCTCGACCCTGCAGCGGTGAAATGGAATTCATCGATGCCGAACCGCTTGAGTTATTCGCAGCAGCCAGGCAAGGAAAATCCGCTCGGTTTCTTGAAGATCAACTTTCACAACAGCCATTCGGTCTACATGCACGACACGCCGTCAGACGGGCTGTTCGGCCGGAACTTCCGTGCCGCCAGTTCCGGCTGCATCAGGGTTCAGGGTATTGAAAAACTGGCCGGCTGGCTGCTCGAAGACCAAGGCGTCAGCGCCGGGCAGGTTGCGCACTTGAAAGCCACAGGCGAACGCAAGGATGTGCGTGTCAAGAAGCCGGTGCCACTCTACTTCATCTACATCACAGCCTGGGCCACCGAAGACGGAGTCATCCAGTTCCGGCGCGATCTCTATCAGCGCGATGGCATCGGCGATACGGCCTCCGCCTACTGAAAACAGGGCCAAGGGGTAGGTTGGTCCTGGGCGGTCGCCTTCTTAAGCTGAACGGTACGCGTGCGCGTATTGTTCAGCTAATGGTGGACATCTCCCGCACGGGCGCGCGCCAAATCACGTTGACTTTGGTTAAGCTAAAGACATAGCCAACATGCGAGGTTGGATCGCTGACGGCCATTGACTATGTGCTGTCAAGACTTGAACGGTTCAAAATTCTTCGCTATTGGGCAATTTTCCGGCCGGATTTCTAGGCACTTGAACCCAAACACCGGAGAGTGTTGGCGTTTGCTGCGCTGCACAGCGCAAAACGAACCTTTGGGGGCGACAATCGGCGCCACTTTAGGCCCGAATGAACCATTGCCCCGGCTGCTTTAGCGTGGTGCTATAGGGCGATGCGCAGGGAGTGGAATATTTAGGAATGGACTACGCCAAGACGTTGCGCGGCGCGCTGGACACAATCCGTGCAGAGGGTCGCTATCGCATTTTTGCCGATCTCAAGCGGCAGCGCGGTGAATTTCCCTCAGCCCGTCAATTCACCAGCGAAGGCGGCGTGCGTCCCATCACGGTGTGGTGCTCCAACGACTATCTTGGCATGGGTCAGCATCCCAGCGTCCTGTCCGCGATGCATGAGGCGATCGACACCGTCGGCGCAGGTTCCGGCGGCACGCGCAACATCTCAGGCACATGCCACTACCACGTTGAGCTTGAGCGCGAGATTGCCGACCTGCATGGCAAGCAATCGGCACTTCTGTTCACGTCGGCCTATGTCGCCAATGACGCCACGCTCTCCACGTTGCAGAAATTGATTCCCGGCCTGGTGATCTTCTCGGACGAGAAGAATCACGCATCGATGATCGAGGGCATTCGCCGCGGTGGCACCGCCAAGGAGATCTGGCGCCATAACGACATTGCCGATCTGGAAGCGCGCCTGAGTAAATATCCGAAAAACGCACCCAAGCTGATCGCCTTCGAAAGCGTCTATTCGATGGACGGTCACATCTCTCCGATCGGCGAGATTTGTGACCTTGCCAAGAAGTATAACGCGTTGACCTACCTCGATGAGGTTCATGCCGTTGGCTTGTATGGTCCGCGTGGTGGCGGCATTGCCGAGCGCGATGGCGTCATGGATCAGGTGGACATAATCAACGGTACGCTGGCCAAGGGCTTCGGTGTCATGGGCGGCTACATTGCGGCCTCGACCGATACCTGCGATGCGATTCGCTCCTTCGCTCCCGGCTTTATATTCACCACGTCACTTGCGCCGGCCGTTGCTGCGGGCGCCCTTGCGTCCATCCGCCACCTGAAGTCCAGCAGCGTTGAACGCGAGACGCACCAGGAACGTGCCGCCACGCTGAAGACGCGACTGATGGATGCAAATCTGCCGGTCATGAATAATCCTAGCCACATTGTGCCCGTCATGGTTGGTGATCCGGTGCACTGCAAGGCTGTAACGGATACGTTGCTGGGGCACTACGGTATTTATGTCCAGCCCATCAACTATCCCACCGTCCCCAAGGGCACCGAGCGTATTCGTCTCACACCAGGGCCTGTGCACTCGGACGAGCAGATGGATTATCTCGTTAATGCATTGACCGAGCTATGGGAGCGCTGCCCGGTAGCAAAAGGTGAGTTCGTGAAACTTGCTGCCGAATAGTGTTGCGCGCGCATGGCGTGC
>JBKEAX010000207.1:0-2618 GCA_047972825.1 Hyphomicrobiaceae bacterium
ATTGGAACAGTTACGCCTCTACCGCAGGCGGGAAACCCCAAACCGCGCATTTTCCGGCTTGTTGCTGACAACGCCGTCATCAACCGGCTTGGCTTCAACAATTCCGGACACGCTGCAGCTCTCGCACGATTGATGCAACGCAACGAGCAGGGCCGTGGCGGCATCGTCGGTGTCAATATTGGAGCGAACAAGGACAGCCCGGATCGCACGGCTGACTACGTTACTGGCCTAGAAGCGTTTTACGACGTCGCCAGCTATTTCACCGTCAACATCTCCTCACCCAACACCCCTGGTTTGCGAGACTTGCAGGCCCCCGCAGCACTCGACGAATTGCTGTCACGCGTCATGGCCGCCCGCGCCGCCAAAGTGGCTCAGGGCAAACCAGCCCGGCCCATTTTTGTGAAAATCGCACCCGATGTCGCCATGGATGCCCTACCCGCCATCACCGAGCGCATTGCCGCCCACACCGTAGACGCAATCGCTGTCTCAAACACGACATTGTCACGCCACGGGCTTACCGACACAAACATGAGCGAAACCGGCGGCCTCTCCGGGCGGCCGCTCTTTCACCGCGCCACCGTAGTCCTCGCTCGCGTCTACCAATTGACGCAAGGCCGCATACCGCTCATCGGCATTGGCGGAATTGACAGTCCTGAAACCGCGCTCGCCAAGATCGAAGCCGGTGCATCATTGATCCAGCTTTATACGGGTCTCATCTACCAAGGCCCAGAGCTCATCACACGCATCAAGACGCACCTTGACGAAGCCGTCCGCCAAGCCAGTTTTGACAACATCTCCCAACTCACCGGCCGACGCGCCACCGAATGGGCCGAACACGATCTCACAGAAGGTTAGCTGGAATCAAATGTGTGCGAGCCTTCAACACCCCGCCTTGTCGTATAGCTCTGGGCGCCGGTCACGGAAGAAACCCCAATCCGCGCGGTAGCTCTCAATCATATCCAGATCGAAAGTGTGAATCAGAAAACCTTCATCCGCGTCACCAAAGCTCTCGACCAACGCACCTGTCTGATCGGCAATAAACGAGTGCCCGTAGAATCGCTGCCTTGCACCGGCATTATCTTCAACACCAATACGATTTGCGGCGACCACCGGCACAGCATTCGAAACCGCATGCCCCTGCATCGCCCGCTGCCACATTAGATGCGTGTCCAACGCGTCATCATAGGGCTCTGATCCGATCGCAGTCGGATAGAACAAAAGTTCCGCCCCCTGCAGCATCATCGCCCGCGCACATTCTGGGAACCACTGGTCCCAACAGATGCCCACACCAATTCGCCCGAACTGGGTCGTCCAAACCTTGAAGCCCGTATCACCCGGCCGGAAATAGTACTTCTCCTGATAACCAGGCCCGTCCGGAATATGGCTCTTGCGATAGACGCCGAGCAACTTGCCGTCCGCGTCCACCATTGCCATGGAGTTGTAGTACCGCGGCCCATCCTTCTCGAAGAACGACACCGGGATTGCCACACCCAGTTGCCGCGCCAAAGTCTGCATCGCCAAAACGCACGGGTGCACGTCAACCGCGAAAGCCGTCTCGAACCACTTCGGATTCTGTTCTGTGCAAAAATAAAGCCCCTGGAACAGCTCCGATGGCAGCACGACCTGCGCACCGGCCTTTGCCGCGTCGTGAACAAGCCTCTCGGTCTTGGCGATGTTAGCTGCCATGTCCTCGCCGTAACTGGTCTGGATTGCGGCAACTGTAATCATTCTGTTCGGCATGTCGGCGGCCCTGAATATCCGGCTGGAGACGCATCATCATGGCGCCGTCGCTCCGGCCCTTTGTCGAAATCCTAGATCATATTTAGCTGAAGCGCGCAGCGGTCCAGCGTGAAAAACATGCTTCTAACAAGGAGCTAGTTCGTGTTTATGTATCCATGAAACATGAACACGAACTAGGGTCCGGACCCTAGATGGCAGCGCTCACCGCCTGGATCAAGCGCAACAGCTACAAAGTACATCCCAAAGGCTGCATCTTGGTGAACGCCACATCCAAACTGGGATTTACCAAGAAAACCGCTGGTTGCCAGTCGCCGCGATCAGAGCTATCGATCTGGCATGACATTGAAAATCCGCATCATCCCCTGCCTTGACGTCAAGGACGGCCGCGTCGTCAAAGGCATCAATTTCATCGACCTCATCGATGCTGGCGACCCAGTCGAAGCGGCAGCCGCCTACGACGACGCCGGCGCCGACGAGCTTTGCTTTCTGGACATCACTGCCAGTCACGAAAACCGCGACACCATCTTCCATATTGTCGAACAGACCGCCGAGCGCTGCTTCATGCCACTCACCGTCGGCGGAGGTGTGCGGACCGTCGACGACATCCGAAAGCTACTCGAAGCCGGCGCCGACAAGGTCTCTATCAACACAGCCGCCGTCTTCAACCGGCAATTTGTCAAGGAAGCATCTGAAAAGTTCGGCGCCCAGTGCATCGTCGTTGCAATTGATGCAAAAAGGGTCTCGGACGAAGGTGAGCCCGAACGCTGGGAAATTTTCACGCACGGCGGCCGCAAGCCTACGGGCATCGACGCCATCGAATACGCAAAAGAAGTCGTCGCCCTTGGCGCTGGCGAAATCCTGCTGACATCAATGGACCG
>JBKEAX010000274.1:0-27571 GCA_047972825.1 Hyphomicrobiaceae bacterium
ATCCGCAAAAGTACCACCTGACTTTCCGTGACCAGGCAGATCGAAACGAAGCACCGCAATTCCCTCGCCAGCCAGCCCTTCCGCCACCCGCCTGGTAATCGCCAGGTCCATGGAACAGGTACATCCATGCACCATGACGGCCCACGCCTGCGGTGGACCCGAGGGCAAATCCAGCCTCCCGGCCAGCGTCACCGGTCCAGCGTCGGTCTCAACTTTAAATTCGAGAATTGTCTGGCTGAATTTCGAAGCCGTACTCATGTGATGGTTTCCCTCATCGATAGTGCCCGTCAGGATTCACCGACCGCCCCATCTTATTAATCAACTTGGGCACGGCAAAAAACGCAAACCAACCAAAAAGATCACGGAATTAATTGAGTATTTTCAGAATTTTAAGCAGCACGATCGCGAGGAATCGTTACACACAAGCGAATTACGAAATTCATTACCAAGTGTTTAAGCCGCATCACGCATTAACGTTAAAAATGCTGTTCCAAATTACAACGACAACCGGATCACCACGATTAAAGCTCGCTTAACGTGGCATTGATATATCCATCAGTACTCACCACCACGTAATTCCGAGGGCTTCGCCTTGCTTTCATCGTTCTGGCGGCGAAAAAATGCGCGACTTGTCAAACGTCTCAACAACGCTGTTGAGACGGCCGAGCGCCTGAACGAAGTCTATAACGCCCCCAAGCCGCCGCGCGTTGAGATCGACACCTCGTATGTTGATCGCTTGCAGCCGCCACCCCTTGCCTCCAGCCATCAATACCATCAGGAAGAGCCAGAAACGGCACCGCCCGGCCTCCCCGGTGATACCGCATCCGAGCCGCACAATGTTGTCGAGAACATCAATGGCACCCCACAACACTACCAAGTTCAGCCAGGCAACCTAGGCGCGAAAAACGAAGGAAACAGCCAATACGACGACACTGACAATTTGGCGATGCGCGACGCAAGTGCCATCGGACAGGACATCGACCTCATCAAGATGGCCGTCGAGCAACTGGAACTTGCAGAACAACACGAGGCTGAGGCTTGGCGCAAAGTCGAGGTCCTTCAAAAGCTCATCCGGGAACTAGAGGCCACCCTAGAAAAAGAGCAGACAGCCCGCGAAGACGCAGAGCAACGCGCACTCACAGCCGCAAAGCAGCTCTCCGCGACAACGCAGCAACTGACCGCTTTGCGCAACAGCGCCCAATCCACAACCTCGGGTGACAACGATACACAAGTACATGCCCGCCTCGAAACCAAGCTCATGCTCGAACAGGCCGCCCGCAAGGAGGCCGAAGGCCTGCGCGACAAAGCCCGCAAAGAGCTGAACGACGCCAACGATGAAATAGCCGCTCTGCGCAAGAAGGGTGAAACACAGGAAGCCGAAATCCAAAAAGCCGCTGAAGCTCGCGAAAGCGCAGCGCGTGACGAAATCTCGACCCTGCGCACTCAACTGACCGAACTGGGAACAGCTTACGCCAACGCCAAGACCGCTACCGCTTCGGCCGAGGCTGATCGTGATGCCGCGCAAGCGGCAACCAAGGAAGCCGTTGCAAACCGCGACACGGCACAGGAAAAATACGAAAACGCTGCTGAACAGATCACCGCCTTGCAAACGGCCGCCGAAGAATCTGCCGACGCAAAAGAAACCGCGAAGAAAGCAACAGCCGGTGAAGCAGAAGCCCGCAATCAGGTCGAGGTTCTCGAAAACCGGATTGCTGAACTCGAAGCACAACACACCAAATTAGAAGAAGAACGCGATAGCGCCGCCAAAGCCAGCGAAGAAACGGCGCGTGCAGAAGTTGCCAGCCTGGAAACCAAAGTTGCCGAGCTGGAGCAGTCCCTGCAGGCGTCAGCCGAACAGCATAATGCCGAACGCACTACGGCAAACAACGCAGCAGCGGAAGCTGCCAAAGAAATCGCAGCTCTTCGTCTCGCCGCCGAAGGACTGGCTGCCGAACGCGCCCGCGCCAACAGCGAAATTTCGGAGAATGCCGAACGGGTTGCAACAGCCAACAAGGAAGTAGATCTGCTCCGTACGCGCGTCAGCGAATTGGAAATCGCTTTGTCCGCGAACGAGACTGCACTCGCTGATGCTGTCGAACGTGAAAAACAAGCTGTTATCCGTATCGCAGAACAATCAGAACCTGACACGGCAGCTTTTGAGAGCGAGATGGAAGAACTCCAGTCATTGCGCAGCCGTGTCGATGAACTGGAAGCATCTGTGACCGCCGCTGAAGCTGCCGTCGCACAAGCCGAGGCCACCCGCCTCAATGCCGAATTCGAGCGCGATACAGCCACCGAAACAATCGAACAGTTGACCATCGAACTGGCAAACCTGCGCGACCAGGCTTCCCGTGATTCCAGCCACGGCTATGACGATCAAAAACTAATCCCTGGCTATGTGGAACTGACCCCAGACGAACCAGACCAATCAATTGACCTGAATGCCGATTCAGTTCATGCGAACGCCGCCGAAACAACAAGCGAGCCCGCCCGCCCTTCGTCCGCGCCAAGCTTTGACGCCCCAGCCAAGCCAATCACGCCCGATGATGACGACACCGCCAGCCGCCCCGACCGCGAAAAGCGCATCAAATCCAATATGGCAGTGACACTGTGGCGGGAAGACCTGGGCCAGCCCATAAACTGCACGGTTATTGACAAGTCATCGCGTGGCGCACGGCTCAGAATCCCACCCGATCGAATATTGGGTGAAGAAAACCGCGTCTCCATCGGCGACCGCCTGACGCTGACGTTCTACTACCCGCGCGAACGCACCTCGGTGTTTTGTGACATCAAGTGGATAGATGGCGACTATTGCGGTGTGCAATATTACGGCCAGTTTCACACAGAGCTCAACTCGCCCCGCAACAACTCACCCCGCAAGCGTTTTGGCGAAGCAGGTTAGAGTCCAGCCCCTAGTGGCCTGTCGCGCCAAAATAGAAACATAGCCGCAACCGCATACAATTTTGGCGCGACATGAAGGCCACTAGCAAAATCATTGGCTTAGTGTGGCGTTTATCGCGCCTTAGTTGATACCCAGCATGCCGCAACATCGATCAACTAAGGCGCGACGCTACACTAGGGTCCGGAACATGATGTAGGCTAAGTCTCCCCCGCGCACTGCGTCAGACTATCATGAGATGTGTACAGGTAATCAATATGAGCACTACGGCCAGTCATTTGCGGCGACCATGCGTTTTCACAGCCTGGCGCTGATGTCATGCTTTCGCCAAGCCGGGAAGGTTACGGTCGACAGTCGTTGTGGAAACGGATCGGCTCGCGGCTTGCTGTGTCTACTACAGGTAGAATTGGCTGCAGCTGGAAAGATCATGGCCACTGCTAGAAGTCGCACAATGTCGGGCATTGCCCTCGCAAGCTTCATCGCTTTGTCGGCCTGCAGCGATCCGTGCGCGAACAAGGAGATCGCGCGTGCGTTGTCACCAGATGGTGAATGGCTTGCGGTTCTGTTCACCCGCGATTGCGGCGCGACCACATCGATCTCGACGCAGGTTACGCTGATGAAGCCGGATGCAGGCGATACTAACGGACCTGGCAATGTCCTGACGATGACCGCAGGTGGAAACAGCCCGCTTGCAGAATGGGGCGGCCCATGGGCCAGCCTTGCATGGACACAAGGAGATCGTGGCAATCCACTGGCCCCCAGACAGCTTCTTGTTGTCATCCTCGATGCCGAGGCGCGCACCTTTACACGGGTTGAAATGATCGAAGGTGTTCAAGTGATATTTGAACCGCGCGATTACAGACCAGAGGACAGTCAATGAGAGCGACAATATGGCCCGGACTTGCAGTCCTTAGATCATGGGCAATCTTGGCGATGTTGGTCAGCCTGCCGTCTGCAGTCATGGCGCAGGGATACGATTACATGGGCATGGTCGAGCAATATAACTGGAACCTGCAGAATACATTGCAAACCGAGATCATGAATGATGCCGGGCGGCGGGCGATGAATCTCAGCCGAGGCCGGAAGAATCAAACGGGTAGAAAGGTCGCAGCCACCTGGCCGGCGCATATCTCCGAACGGGATGTGGCCAGCCGGATCTTTACGGTAGATGAACTCTCCACCATGCGTCAGGCCAACGAGCGTCGGTTGCGGGCGATGATCGACCGCAAGGTCATCTCAGTGCAGGGAACAGTCAAGCGCGCCAGGGGAAATAATTCCTTCAATGTGATCGGTGCTGGCGGTGAGGGCCAGCGTGTCTGGGCCTATTGGCGGCAGGGTTTCAAGTTGCCGGCGGATGGCCGCGCGGTGGCGCTGCGTGGCGTCATCGACATGAGGCGTCGAAACTCCTTCGCGCTTAGGGAAGCAAGATTTATAAATGTGCCGCCGCCAAAGCAGCAGCCACAGCAGCAAGCGAAGACCGCGCCTGCGGCCCCGTCTAGCAGTACCAATCTGCGTTTCACTCCTGATCCATCCGTTACGCGCAAGGTCAATCAACAGCTGGCGCAGGCGATTGCCCCTGCGTTGGCACCTGGGAGAACGACGACAGAACTGCAGAAGCTGTTTGATAGTGGCCAGCTTCAAGCGGCTTTCCGAAAGATTCTATCGTCCCAGAATTTCTCGGAACGTGATCTGGGCGATGTGATCGCCGGTCACCTGATCGCGTTATGGCAGGTAGCGAATGACCGGCAGGATATCAACGAGCCAAAGGGTTATCAGGCGATCAGATCGGGCATTCATGGCGCGATGCGGACAGGCGGCTGGGCCGGCCAATTGAGTGATGCGCAAAAGCAGACCTATGCCGAGATCATCGGCACCGGGTCCATGCTGATCATTGCCCGTTATATCGACGCGAAACAGGGCAACAAGGCAGCCAAAATAGCGCTGAGCAAGCAGGATGCGAGGCAATTCGTCAAGAAGCATGCAGGCATGGATCTGACGCAATTTGACTTGAACGCAACCGGATTCGAGAAACGCCAGTGAACCCAGTACACCACGAAAGAACTGCTAAGATGCCGGGCTGACGCGCCGGGCCCAAAAAAGATCAAGCGTCAGGAGCAGAACACCAACAAACCGCAAAAAACTCTAACGTTGGTGGACATAAGTTCCAGGTGCGTCGTCGAGCGGCGCATAACCCTTTGCTGCTGCGCCCATTGAAGGCGGTCGCACGCGCTCGTCTGATGAACGAGCGGCAAGCCAGTCTGTCCATTCAGGCCACCACGACCCGGTACGTTGCTCAGCAACCGTTGCCCACTCGTCGGGAGAAAAACACGGATCAGCAGCTTGTTTCAATGCTACACGGTAGCGGCGATTAGGACGATCTGGCTCACTGACGATGCCAGCATTATGGCCACCGCTGGTCAAAACGAATGTAACGTCAGTATCGCTCAAATAGTGAATCTTATACACTGAGCGCCACGGCGCGACGTGATCGCGCTCGGTACCGACAACGAACATCGGCGCGCGAATGTTCTGGAGAGCCGCTGAGCGGCCTTCGACCATGAACCGCCCCGCTGCCAGCTCGTTGTCGAGGTAGAGTCGCTGCAGATATTCGGCATGCATCTTATAGGGCATGTGGGTCGAGTCCGCATTCCACGCCATCAGGTCATTCATCGGCGTGCGCTTGCCCATCAGATAGTCGTGCACGTGACGTGACCAAATGAGATCATTGGTGCGCAGAAGCTGAAAAGCCCCGGCCATCTGATCCGCCGAAAGGTAACCGCGGTTCCACATCATGCTTTCCAGGACGTGGAGCTGACTGTGGTCGATAAACAGCGCAAGTTCTCCCGGTTCGGTAAAGTCTGTCTGAGCAGCAAACATGGTGAGGGATGCGAGACGCTGATCCCCTACGCGGGCCATGGCAGCGGCAGCAATCGACAGCAGCGTTCCGCCCAGGCAATAACCAGTGGCATGCACCTTGCGATTGGGAACAATGGCATTGACGCAATCGAGCGCCGCCATCACACCTGAGCGCCGGTAGTCGTCCATGGTGAGATCGCGATCACTGGCGGTCGGATTCCGCCATGAGATGCAGAATACGCTGTAACCCTGACCTACCAGATAGCGCACAAGTGAATTCTGCGGCGAAAGGTCGAGAATATAGTACTTCATGATCCACGCTGGCACGATCAGAATCGGCTCAGCATGCACGGTGTCTGTAGTTGGTGCGTACTGAATCAATTCGATCAGGTGATTGCGGTAGACAACCTTGCCTGGCGTGATTCCAACATCGCGGCCAACAACAAATTTCTCGCTGCCGACCGGTGCCTGGCCGGAAACCAACCTCCCGACATCCTCAATCCAGTTTTGGAATCCATGTATGAAGTTCACGCCACCTGTCTCAAAGGTCCGTTCGATCACCTCCGGGTTGGCAAACGGGTTATTCGAGGGTGAAAAAACGTCGAGCAGCTGGCGCGCAACGAAGGACACGACATCTTCGTGATGTGGCGCAACGCCGGGAACCTCGTGGGTCGCATTGTGCCACCATTGCTGCTGAAGAAGGAAAGCCTGTGCCATGTAGCAGAATGGCGGATTCTTCCAGGCTTCTGCCATAAATCGTCTGTCACCAGGCAGCGGCTCGATACAAGCGGGAGCATCCTTGCCAAGACTCTTGGCCATGAGATGGGCACCCAGCTTGCTTACCTTGTGTGAGCCCTTCCAGGCGAGTTCCATGCGCTTGCCAGGTGCAGTGGCCAAATGGATAGACCAGTCCATAAGCGCAAGCGCAAGTGCCGCTGGCGACAGTCCGCTTGTAAGGGGCGCGGTCAGGGCCTCACGCATTCGGTCGATTGAGCGGAACGCCTCAAGATCCAGCGGCTCTTCCTGATGAACAGGCTTCAACGAGACACCACGGTTTGGCGCAGAAAAAGGCGCAACACTCTTTGTTGTTGTCGATTGCGCTGCAGACCGAACATCGGCCATTACGAATTTCTTGGACGATGTAGCAACCATAATCAACGTTCTCCTAGTCCAGAGTAGTCATTCGAGCATCAGCCATGGATTGCGCAACCGACAGCGCAGCACGACTTACTAACCGCGCGCGATTGAACGGCGGAACAACATCAGACTGGCAGCGAAAAAAACGGACCCAAGGCCGGCCACAGTCAGGAATTGCGGCCACACGATATCAACACCGGCGCCGCGGAAGACCACAGCCTGGGCGAATGCCATGTAGTGGCGTGAAGGAAGCAGCCACGTGAACGGTTGGACGACAGCAGGCTGGCTCTCAATGGGACTGACGCCACCTGACAGCATCATCATCGGCATAACTGTCATCAACATGAGAAGCGCGAACTGCGCCATGGTCCGGGCAATCGTACCCAGAAAGATGCCTATTGCAGCCGCAGCAAACAGATAGGTCGCTGTCCCCGCGAGCAGTAACGATCTTGATCCCGCCATCGGCACATCAAGAACACCTCCGACAATGAAAATCATCGACAATGTGAAGGCGATGAAGATAACCAACCCATTCGCCCAGACCTTGGCCATTGCGATCTCAAACGACGTGAGAGGCATTACGAGAAGGTGCTCAATCGTGCCGCGCTCGCGTTCTCGCAACAGCGCCGCACCGGTCAGGACGATCGTGAGCATGGAAAGTTGGTCGAGCAGGGCCACGATTGCCGTGAACCACTTCACTGTACCGTTGGCGTTGAAGGATCGGCGCGTTACAATCGAAACTGGAGCAGTTACCGGTGCGTCGGAGCGCTTCGCATACGCGGCAATCTCGTTGGTCAGAATGTTCTGTATGTACCCGGCGCCCACGCCCGCCTGCATCACCGCCGTCGCATCGATATTGAGCTGAACTTCTGGTTGGCGCCCATGTCGCAGATCCGCTTCAAAACGTGGCGGTATGGCTATGACGAACATATAGCGACTCTGATCCATAGCCTCATCGACTTCAGAGGCATTGATCAGATCAGGCCGCTTGAAATAGGGGGGGTAAAGCACGTTGCTAAGGCGACGGGACAGGGTCGAGCGATCCTCATCGACGACGGCGATAGAAGCGTTGTTGACGGTTTCCCCCATGCCAGTAGCACGCTGAGTGATCGAAAACGTAAACGACCAGACAATGAACACGACCATAAGCGTGTCCGCGAAGAGGCTGCGCAGCTCCTTTGTACCGAGCCAGAAAATGTTCGCAAGCGACCTCATCTTACGCCTCCTGCTTCTTGAGCAAGGCTGCCGCACCAAGGACGAAGACGGGAATGAAGCAAGTCAGCGCGAGAAGGTCGCTGCCAAGGTCACCAACACCGAGACCTTTGGTAAAGGTGCCGACGCTCAAATGCATGTAGTAGGTCGTCGGCCACAGCGTACCTATCAGCCATGCTCCACCCTCAAGCGTCGAGACTGGTTGCAACATTCCCGAGAATTGCATTGTTGGCAGCAACGACAAGATTGCGCCGGCAAACACAGCTGCAACCTGACTCTTGGTTATCGCAGATATGAGCAGGCCGTAACCGGTCGCTGCCGTGACATAAAGCAACGCACCGAGCGCCAACCCAAAAAGGCTCCCCTTAAGGGGGACCTGCAGCAGGAACACCGCAAGCAGTGTGAGGACGATGAAATTCACAAAGCCGACAACGATATAGGGAAGCTGTTTGCCGAGCAGAAACTCAAGCCGGCTCGTAGGAGTAACGTAGAAATTGGTGATCGTGCCAATCTCCTTTTCTCGGGCCACACTGACTGCCGCCAGAATCGCCGGAAACAGCATCAGCAACATCGCAGGGACCGATGGCGCCATCGTGTAGATACTCTCGAACGACGGATTGTAACGGTAACGTGGCTGAATACTTGCGATCTCTGCACCACTTGCATTCGTAGCCCCGGCGCGCGCCAAATCGGAGAGAAATTTAACGTGCGCTCCAGCAACATAGCCCTCGATCGTTCCCGCCCGCAGCGTGTTGGCGCCGTCGATCCAGGTGGACACTTGCGGCTGTCCTGATCGCTTCAGGTCACGCCCGAACCCGGGCGGCACCTCGACGGCAAGCGTGATGTCATTTGACTTCAGCCGGTTCTCCATCTCGGTGATGCTGTTCAGTTCTGGCCGCTCGATAAAATAGCGAGAGCCTGAGAAATTACGCAGATAGTCACGGCTCTGCGGCGTTTGGTCGAAGTCGAGCGCAGCATATGTCAGGTTTTCCACGTCCTGCGAGATGCCATAGGCCATGATGAGAAGAAGGACGACGCTGCCCAGGAAGGCAAAGGCAAGGCGCACGGGATCACGCAGCACCTCCATCGTCTCGCGATAGCTGTAGGCAAATGCGCGCGCCGGACTGAAGCCCTGATGCGTGCCCATCTCTTTTCGCTTCAGCCCTGTCGGATTGTCCGCAGCAGCCGACATAGCGAACGATCCTTTAATATCTCCCTCGGGGGGATCGCCGATCGCTTCCTCGATATGGGCAATGAAGGCCTCATCGAGAGTCTGCGCACCTCTTGCAGAGATGATACTGCGGGGAGAATCGTTGACCAGTACACGCCCGGCATGCATGAGCGAAATGCGGTCGCACCGCATGGCCTCGTTCATGAAATGCGTCGAGATGAAGACCGTGACTTTATCCTTGCGCGACAGATCAATGAGCAGTTCCCAGAACTCGTCACGTGCCACCGGATCGACACCCGATGTCGGCTCATCGAGAATCAGCATTTCCGGCTCGTGGACAATAGCAACCGCCAATGAGAGGCGTTGACGCATACCTAGCGGCAGGGATGAGGCCAATGAGTCCGCGTGCACGCTGAGTCCGAAACGTCTCATGAGAGCGTTGATGCGCTGATCGGCCCGCGACGGCTCCATGTGAAACAAGCGCGTGTGCAGCTGGAGGTTCTGCTGTACGGTCAGCTCATCATAGAGCGAAAACGACTGGGACATGAACCCCACACGCTTGCGCGTCTCCTGATCTTTTGCATCGACAGGCTTGCCGAACAAAAACGCTTCGCCTTCCGTAGCCTGCAAGAGCCCGGTCAGCATCTTCATTGTTGTCGTCTTGCCGCAACCGTTCGAGCCGAGAAATCCAAAGATCTCGCCCTGCTGGATCTCGAAACTCACATGATCAACAGCCGTGAAGTCACCGAAACGCTGCGTCAGCCCCCTTGCCACAATGGCCGGCTTGCCCTCGCTTGTATCGAGTGGCGGAATGACGATCTGGCGCTTTTCACGTCCCTTTTCGCCAAGCGCCAAGCTGACGAATGCAGCCTCTAGATCCTCTGCCCCCGCCTGCTGTTTCAATTGCTGAGGTGTACCATCGGCGAGCACCCGCCCCGCATTCATTGCAATCAACCAGTCGAAGCGATCCGCCTCCTCCATGTATGCGGTTGACACGACCACGCTCATGCCAGGACGTTCAGCCTTGATGGTGTCGATCAGCCCCCAGAACTGACGGCGCGACAACGGATCTATACCCGTCGTCGGCTCGTCGAGTATCAACAAGTCGGGATCATGGATCAGTGCGCAGCACAAGCCGAGCTTCTGCTTCATGCCACCCGATAGCTTCCCAGCCGGCCTGGTAAGAAATGGATAAAGCCCGGTCGCTTTCGTTAGGCGTTCAATGCGCGATGACCGTTCTCTCCTTGGTTGTCCGAAGAGCTGGCCAAAGAAATCCAGATTCTCCTCGACACTCAGCTCCTGGTAGAGGTTCTTGCCGAGACCCTGCGGCATGAATGCGATACGAGGCCCGATGAACCTGCGATGACGCGTTGACGCGATATCGCCACCAAGAACCTCAAGGCCACCCTGCTGGAGCTTTCGCGCCCCCGCAAGCAAGCCCAGAAGCGTCGATTTGCCGACACCGTCGGGGCCAAGCAACCCGACCATACGGCCAGCCGGAATGTCTATAGTCACGTCGTCAAGCGCTCGCACCTTCTTGTAGGTATGCGTAACGTTGGACGCGCGCGCAACCGGCCGAGCATGGTCTTTCATGCGCAATACTACCCCTTACTTGGCCGATACAGCGTCAGAAACGTCAGGTGGAAGTCGCTGCAGACTGGCCGGCCATGGAGGTGTAGATCCACCATCAAGACGAACGTAACCCACGCCACGAACACCAGTCTTGACCCTGTCGATATATTTTTGCACCAGCTCGCTTGGCACTCTGATTTTGACGCGGAACATCAACTTCTCGCGCTCGCTCGGCGTCTCAACCTGTTTCGGTGTGAATTGCGACTCCGGCGAAACGAAGCTCACCTTGCCCGGCAACGCGATGTCAATGATATCCAACTTGATGCGCGCCTCGCTGCCGACATTGACGCGGTGCGCCTGACCTGCGGGCAAAAATATCTCCATGTACACATCGGCGAGATTGACAAGTGTTAGCACGCGTCCACCGACACTGAGCACTTCACCCGGTTCAGACAATCGGTAAAGCACACGCCCAATCGTGGGGGCTTTAAGGATGCAGTCATCAAGTTGAGTCTGGATTTCCTGGACGACGGCCTTGGCCGCATCGACACTGCGTTGACGCGAGACGCGGGTTGCTTCCGCGGCTTTTAGATTGGCGCGTGCTACATCGCGTTGACTGACCCGCGTATCGTAGACTTCCCGGCTCGTATGCCCCTTCTCGACAAGCCCCTCTGACCGAGCGAGCGTTTGACCAGCAAGAACGAGCTGCGCATTGGCCTGCGCAATTGATGCCTCCGCCGCGGCCACTTGGCTTTCGGCACTCGCCACGTCCGCCGTAGCCTTCAAGAGCTGCGCCTGCAGCTGCGACGTGTCGATGAGCGCTACGGTCTCACCAGATTGAACCAGATCACCTTCGTTTGCAGAGATCTCGCTTACTCGACCAGGAATCTTCGTCGAGATATCCACCTGGACCGCCTCGATACGGCCGTTACCAAAGGCAATGCCGTCTGGCAGGTCCTCGGAACCGCCACGGCCAAAAACCAAGTATGCCAGCAGCAAAACGATCCCTGCGATGACCGCAACAACCCGAGGCTTAAGAACGTCAAACCGGAAACTCATCGAGACCATCCAGAGGACACGTTGTTGAGAAGAATTTCTTGGCGCCTGACATGAGATGGGCACCTTGGGATTTTCAGGCGTCGCTTAGGGTCCGGACCCTAGAAGGCCAAGCTCGTACAAGGTCGAACAACGGCAACACCAAGTTCGATGATGAAAACGTACCCCACAAAACAATGCCTCATTGCCAGTTCCACCGACCATCAAAGCGATAGCGCATGAAACAAAACAATCGATTGATTTATATCAACATCCCACATTGACTGCGTGTAATGTTTATCTCTGGTCGCGCGAATATGATCCAATGCGCTGATTGATTGAGCCTTCAGATGCGATGTCCATGGAGACCACGGAACTAATGCGCACAACGATGTCATCTCCGCCAACCGAGACGGAAGGGCAATGTCGGGGCGACATCACACGCCAGAAGCTACTTTCGGCAGCCGTCGAAATCTTCGGCTGCCACGGCTACGAAGGTACGTCGACGCGCGCGTTGGCCGAAGCCGCCGGCGCAAACCTTCATGCCATCAAGTATTATTTTGGCGACAAGAAGGGTCTCTACCTTGCTGCCGCTGATCACATCGTCGCACTCATCAACGCCCACATTGCCGAAATCTTCACGCGCGTTGCCGCACGCCTGGCCGAGGCCGAAAAGACTGCACGCCCCATTAGAAAGAGTGAAGCACGGGCCTTGCTGACAGACATCGTACAGACATTGGCGGTGCTGCACGTGAGCAGCGAATCCGAATCATGGTCGCGCTTCATGATGCGCGAGCAGATGGAACCCACCGAGGCGTTTGACCGAATGTACGCAGATCTGATGAAGCCAGACATGGAAACCATCGCTCAGTTGCTCTCGATCATCCTGCACGAACCTCCAGAAAGCGAGCACATTCGCCTGCTGACCCTATCTCTCATAGGTTCGGTTCTAATGTTTCGAATGGCAAATGCCACGGCGATGACACATCTCGGCTGGGAACGCGTGGGATCACGTGAAATAGAGAGCATTCGAAAGCTCTCCGCCAATCTCGTAGCCGCCATCACTGTGCCCACAAGAACCAAGGCTAAGCGATGCCTTTCAACGAAGACACGTCGTTAGCAAGCTTCGTCTATGAGTTAAAACTCACCGTCACCAATCCTAAATTGTCCGTTGAATGCAGACGGCGACCTCGGGGCGATAGATTTTGATGTCGCAGCGTCAAGGATGTTGCCGGTCCAAAGTGTGTCAGGAGCCTTTCCGGTCGTTCAAACTTCCACACACACCCTTACGGCCTCACACCAGCAATCGTCATGCGAGGCGGCCATACAGGGATTCCATCTGTCCCACAATCAATGCTGTTTTAATAATTGTTTAATAATGTTTTCGCTTGTTCTAATGGTTATCTGTAGTATTATTATAAATTGAGCTGAAAATGATAATAAACTGGTAACAATGTGGTTTTTGCCTTTGAACAAAATGTTCAGAGGCTGCCTAACAGCAGAGTTCTCTTGTGTTCCTGGTGCGTAAATTCGTGGTGCTTATCATGGCGCCATTGCTAGCGATTGCCTCGTGGCCAGCTGCGGCCGAGCAAGCACCAGCAATGAAGCGCGAAATCCTGGCGGTATATGACGGCTCTGTGGAACCGCTCATAAAGGCTAGCCTACTGCACCGGGCTGCAGAACTTCCTCTCAACCATTTGGGCTTTGTACTGCGGTATCATGACATCCGCGAGCCCATGCCACAACTTGAGGAGGTTGCGCACTCCTACGCAGCAATCTTAACTTGGTTCGTCGCTGACCCGAAGGAAGCACGAAAATTCCTAAGGTGGGCTGCCGCCGCAGCGCGGCGCGGCGTCCGTCTGATCTCCCTGGGTGAAATTGCAGGCGAAGACTGTTGTCGTGACCTTAGCCTCGCCAACGACACGCTAAGCCCGCTCGGGCTAACCCACACCAGTGAATACGTACGTGCTTCCGAGAATGTTGCGGCGATTATTAATGACCACAAGAGTTACGAGTTCGAAACCAACCTCGGCACGGACATTCCAGGCTTCCCTGGGGTTGTGGCCAACGCCAGCGGCCTAGCCACCGCTCTCGTAGAGATTGAAAGCGGTCAGCCAGGACACCGTCGCAAGTCTGTGGTCGTTGCAACAGGCCCGGGCGGCGGCTACGTCGCCCCTGGGTTCGCGATGCGCTATGATCCCCATTCCAACCGCGCCAAGTGGTTACTTAACCCTTTCGAATTCTTCTCTCGCGCGTTGTCTCTTTCATCCCCCCAGCCCATTCCAGACGTTACAACCGTTGTTGGTCGACGTCTTTACTTCAGCCACGTGGACGGCGACGGCTGGAACAACCAGGCCCAGATGTGGCGTTATCAGGACACAGGCACTCTGGCATCGGAGGTCATGGCCGAGCAGTTGATCGAGGCTTACCCGGATCTTCCAGTCACCATTGGCCTTATCGCTGGCGACGTTCTTGCCGACCATGGCGGCGGCCAGGAATCCGAAAAGATTGCGCGCCGCATTTTCGCACTTCCACAAGTAGAGGTCGCAAGCCACACCTGCACACACCCCTACAAGTGGGGCTTTTACGAAAAATACAGCCGTGCGCGCGAACTCGAACTCATCGATGCAGAGCGGAAAAAAAGTGAGGGGTACTTATCTCGTTTGGCACGCTTACTGCATTTGCCAGGCTGGAATAAAGGTCTGGTCGCTGGGTCTGCTGAAATGCCGAGAGCTTATATGCGAAATCCTTTCGATCTCGGCGTTGAAGTCGATCGCGCAGTGGAGATTGCAGAGCGGCTTGCCCCGCCGGGTAAGCGTCTCATGGTTTACCAATGGAGCGGGGATACCACACCCTTCGAGGCCGCTATTACCCGAACCAAACGTCTTGGCCTTACCAACATCAACGGCGGAGACTCGCGGCTGGATGCAGAATATCCATCGGTTTTCTATGTATCGCCGGTTGGAATCAAGGTCGGTCGTGAACGGCAGATCTATGCCGTGAACAGTAACGAAAACACTTACACGAACGATTGGACCGAACACTATCACGCGTTCAGCAACCTGGAAGAAACGTTACGGAACACAGAGACGCCGCGTCGGCTCAAGGGGTTCAACGTTTACTATCACACCTATTCAGCTGAGCGGCAGGCATCGCTTGATGCCGTCAAGGCAATGCTGGATCTTGCCCGCAGCTCACAGGTCGTGCCAATCACCACGTCACATTACGCATCCATTGCTAACGGCTTCTACTCGTCGAAGTTACGACAGATCTCTGCCGACAAGTGGGCAATAGAGGAACGCGGCGCCCTCAATACCGTGCGCTTCGACAATGCAAATGAAGTTGCCGTCGATTTCAACCGCAGTGAAGGGGTGCTCGGAGAAACACGCCACGCAGGATCATTATACGTGGCACTGGATCCCGAAGTGAAGACACCCAAGGTCGCAATCAAACAGCACTCCAGCCCTCCAGATCCTGCAGATGATCGCCCCGTGCTCGTCAATGCACGTTGGCCTGTCGAAGCGCTCAACTGGAATTCCTCCTGTCAGTTCTCGTTCAAAGCGAAAGGGTTCGGTACGGGCGATATGACGTGGGGCGTCCAACCACACAAGGCCTTCAGGGTAACTGTGCGAGCAGGTTCCACGTATCGAGCTGAACTGGATGCTGAGAGCGACGAGTCTGGGCAACTTCATGTTTCACTGCCTCCATCAGAGCAACAATTGTCAGTGAATTTCGCATGCACAATGTCGGAGCGGGCGGAGGCGCACGTCCATGCGGAATAATCTCATTAGCGCCTCCATCGCCGGCTTGGTAGCAGTTGTCGCAGGGTTTGCCGTCTTGCCGCGCGGTGAGGAACGTGCTGTTGCCATGTTGCGAGATGGCAATTTGCCAGGCGCGCTTGCACTCTTCGAAGACATTCGAGAGGCAAAGGAAAATAACCCGCAGCGCGTTATGCAAAAGGCCATCGCGGAGGACGAAGCCGGTCACGTTGAGACGGCACTAGAAACCCTGAAGCGCTACGTTGAACAGTGGCCGAAAGATGAGGATGGGCTTATCAAGCTCGCAAGCGTTGCCAAGTCGACAATGAATACTGCCGTTCAAACCGACGCGCTTGAGCGGTTAGTCAAAATGGGCGCGAAGGGAAGCTTTCATCGCGAACTACTCGGTATTTACCGCACCACCAACAATACCGAGAAGGAAAAGCAGCTTTTGATTTCCCTCGGCAATAACCCCGACGTCCTGGCAGAAGATCTGGAGCGGCTCGGTACGTTGTTGGAGGTAGAGGGAAACTACGAACGGGCACTTTCCGCTTTTCGCCTCGCCGACCAGCGCGCGCCCGCCGATATGCAGGATGCAAGGTTCAAGTTGCTGCTACTGCTCTTGAAAGAGCACGCCTTCAACGAGGCTGTAACGCGCGCAACAACATGGTCCAAGTTATGGAAAGAGCCCGCTCTGACTGCTGAAATTGCGACCCACTTTGCTGCTGGCGCTCCAGCTGAATACACCGTCGCATTTGCGCGCTCAGTTTCTGGAGACGAGCGCGACCTTGATCTCGTGGCCGCTGCAGAACTGGGTCGCCAAGGATATCGCGACATAGCTTTCGAAATTCTGATGCAAGCCGCCAGGAAACTGACGCCCGGCGACATGCGCCTGATCAAGAAATTCGTTGAGACTGCAATGCGTGGAGAAGACCCGCGCGCACCGCTCACGCTCCTTTCTTCTCTTCTGTCCGCAGCCAATCGCGAAGCGGATGCCGCACTTCTCGCCGAAGAAATCGCCGATAATTTTGGCATGGAAGTGCTTTATCCGCTGAACCATTCACTCGGGCTTGAGGTTCTTCTCAAAAGACCTCTCTTCGGCGTCCAAATGGCGCTCGCCGGCCAAAACGCGGACCTTGCCCGTCGCATACTTCTTCTTGGAACACCCCAAGGCGTGTCAAATCGAGACATGCACCAATGGGCAGAGCTCATGTTCACAATGCTAGGCGCGGAGACCGCGTTACATCGCATTATAGAGATTGAAAAGAGCGAGAAAATTCCAGCTCAAACGCTAGCTGCCTTAGAGGCAGAAAGTATGAAATACGGCATCCCGTTAAAAAGTGTGGTCGGGATCAAGTAGTCAGGGAGCTCACACGTACGTGGGAGGCGAATATGTGTGCAATGCCGCTTTCAACCCGGAATAGTTCGGGTTCGAGCGCACGATTATCGGCGCATGCCCAAGCGGCTCAGGCCAAAAGATTCAAGCCGGTTGGAGACATCGCGCTGCTCTTTGGCTTGCTCGTGCTTCTTGAGCTTGCACTCCCCGGCAATGCCCGGCTTTCCTCCATAAATCCACACCCACTTTGGATTCCAGTCCTCCTCGTCAGCGTGCAGCATGGAAGCAAAGCCGGGCTCGTATCGGCGATTGTGGCAACTGTGCTTGTTGTGCTGTGGTTACATCCCGAACGGCATTCGACGGTGGACTTCTACACCTACACCACGCAGCTTTTTACACAGCCAGTCTTATGGATTGCAGCCGCCTTCTTCCTTGGTCGTATCAGGGACCGTCATCTCATCGAGAAGAGGCTATTGGAGCTCCAGGCGGAAAGCCTCAAACAGGACCGCCAATTGGTCGGTGAGCATAGTCTGGATCTCACCCGCCGCATGAAAGTTCTGGAACGTCACATCACGACGATGGATGCAACATCCGTCAATGAAGCATTGCACCTGCTTGCCCAGTTGCGGGCTGCCTCCGCAGAACAAATCATACCCCGTCTCCAAGCTGCCGCGACTTCGCTTCTCGGTGCCGGTAGCGTGCTTTCAATTCACAGACAGCAGGGAACAAGAATTCTTACCGAAACTGTTGCCTCAGACGGCTTTGAGACAAAGCTGCCCGCTCGCCAAAGACACTACGCTAGCGCCCTTGCCAACACACTGGAAAGTGACCCAAGAATCCTTTCATTTCACATTCTTACAGATGCGGAAGTTCTCGCCGGAGCGCTCTTCGCAGTGCCTTTGCAAGGCAATACCGCCACTGCACCAATAGGTGTTCTCTCTTGTGAGTCGATCGACTCGACAAAGTTTGATCTGGCTGAACAGGCAAATGCAATCCTTATTGCGATGGAAGCACTTGCCACCAACCTTTCCGTTGCCTTGCGGCACGCTGACGAACGAAATGAACAGCGGCGCCTTCTCAACCACAATGTAGACGCCGCATGAACCTGAAAACCAATAGCCCAGGTGCAGAACCGCAAGAGTTGCCAGGCACTAGAACTCGGTGGCTCACTGCCGCAATGTTGCTTGCCGCCGGAATAATCGACGGTGGAATTTTCCTGCATTTTGCAACCAGCGGCGCTGTGTCAACAGCGCTTGCCATCCATATATTGCTTGTACTCGCTCTTGAGTTCGGATTGCGCATCCCGGGCCTGTTGCCGGATAAAGACATAAAACACTTCGCAAGTGTTGCTACACTTTTCGTTGGTCCTCCAGGCGCACTCTGGGCAGCATGGATTGTGGCTAGAAATGCTGTCACGTCCCTGAATATACCCGCGTTTGACATTGAAGAGGTCAAATCCAGTCACGACGATGTAGAAAATCTTGTGCAGCAACTGCGTACAAAACGCACTATGCGCCTCGATGCGCCGCTCCCACCACGGTTTGTCGATGTCATACGCACAGGTTCCTTGAGAGATCGCCTAACAGTTCTTGGTCTCGTCGCCCAGAACTACCATCCGGAATACCGCGCCGTGATTGCGATAGCCTTGCGCTCAGACAGCACCAGCGTGAGAGCGCAAGCCGCTGCATTGATAACAAGGCTTGCGGCTCACTACAGGGCACGCTTGCAAGCGGCAATCACAACCGCATCACAATGCGCAAACGACGAGCAGCTACAAAGCAGCATTGCCGAAATTATAGAGTGTTTACACTCCGGCACTCTTGAGCCGGCGCAAGCTTCAGAGGCGCGAGACGTTGCTATTTCTCTTTGCCGCGCAGCACAACGCGGTGAGAGCGCATGTCGAACACACTCCGAATCGCTCATCGAGTTACTTCTTGAACAGGATCGGCTCGACGATGCCTATGAAGAAATCCGCACGATTGGGCATCTGCCAGCACACCTGAAGTCGCGGTGCCTTGCCATTTTTGCAAATCATGGCCACACCCAAAAGGTACACGAACTGCTTTGGCGTGTAGATGAGGGGGCTGCCGCATGCTAGCCCACAACGAGAACGCGATCACGTCTCAGGTACAGCAGCCCGCAGCTGAGTTTGACGTCTGCATACTGGTTGAAGGTTGCTACCCGTTCGTGTCGGGCGGCGTCTCAAGCTGGCTCAATTGGTTGATACGCTCTCAACCCGAATTGAGCTTTGCTGTAATCGCAATTGTGAATGGGCCAGGACCGCGCGAACCCCGCTATCAACGCCCTCCCAATCTCAAACATTTCGAGGTGGTGAATCTCAGTGACGCTCACGTGCTCTCGCGACGAGGCAACGTGAAACAGGAACAGGCCAACGCCCTCGGAACAATGCTTGCAGACGCCGGAGCCGATCTGATCGCGGACGGCGGAATGCACGATTTCACCAACCTCCTGCGCACGATCAACTCATGTGAATCGTCAATTGGGGTTGAGACACTTCTGAACTCCGCCCTGGCATGGGAAACCGTGCAGAAGATGTATCTAAGGCTTGTACCCAGAGCATCGTTTCTACAGTTCTTCTGGGCCTGGCGCGCGCTCCTTGGTGGCCTATTTCGGCTTGCCACCTGCCCTTTGCCGCAGGCACGCGTCTATCATGCCATCTCAACCGGCTATGCAGGCATGCTTGCAGCTCGCGCCCAAAGTGAGACGGGTGCCCCGACAATCATAACCGAGCACGGCATTTACACGAACGAACGGCGCATCGACATCCTTCTCGCCGACTGGATTTCGGATACAATTGAGAAAGGTCTATCGCTTGAAGACACGACGAACGATGTCCGCGACATCTGGGTAAAGGCTTTCGAGGCGTACGCCAAATGCGCATATGAAAGCGCAACGTTTATCACCACGCTTTTCTCTGAAAATCAGGCGCTCCAGCGATTGAATGGCGCTCCGGACAAGAAGCTGCGCGTTATCGCAAACGGCATTGATCTCGCCACCTTTGCTAAGGTACAGACCGCCGCCGTTCATGCTCGCCCAACAGTTGCTCTCATCGGTCGCGTAGTTCCAATCAAGGATGTAAAGACATTCATCCGGGCCATTGCACTCCTCCACCATGAGCACAAGGATGTCGAAGCACTGATCATCGGCCCAACTGATGAAGATGAGCTGTATTACAAGGAGTGCTGCGACCTCGTCGAAGCGCTCGACGTTGCAGACTGCATCACATTTACAGGCAACGTGCGCGTGACTGAATATTTGCCCCGCATTCATGTTCTCGTCCTCACAAGCCTCAGCGAAGCGCAGCCACTTGTTGTTCTCGAAGCTGGCGCAGCCTCCATTCCCTGTGTTGCCACTAATGTTGGCTGCTGCAAGGAACTTGTTGAGGGCACCGCAAATGAGAACCCTCAACTTGGTCAAGGCGGGTTGATCACTGACGCAGTCGCCCCAGAGCAGACAGCGGCAGCCATATCCCGATTGCTGTCAGACCATGAAGAACGAGAAGCATTCGGTGCCGCAATGAAAGCACGGACGGAGCGTTACTATAACGCACCGCAAGCCGCCGCGAACTACCGTGCACTCTACCAGGAGGCCTTTGCCCGGAGCGCGAACAAGCAGGTAGGCGGGGAGGCAATGTAATGGCCGGAGCACCGGGAAAACTGCCTCACAGCAAAGGTAACGAGAACCTTACCGGCACGATCATTTCAGCAGGTCGCGGGACGGTCATTGCCGTGGGGCCGTGGTTATTCACGATGGCCGCCCTCACTTTGATCTCCGTTGCCGCCTCGCAAACATTGAGCCGGGCCGCACTCGCCGACTTTCGCGGCATCATAATCTACGCCTTCGCGCTTTCACTCATCGCAGCAGCACCCGTCGTGCTTGTTACGAGCCGTGTCCTCTCCGATGCAAACTTTCTTGGCCGCCGCACTGCCGCTCAGCCGGTCATGATTGCTGGCGTTCTGGGAAGCGGCCTGGCTTCTGCCATCCTCGCCTGGTTCGTCGGCAGCGTACTGTTCGAGTTGCAGTCTGCAATACTGCTTGCATTGATGCAGTGCTCAAGCCTCTCTGGAATCATGTGGGTCTACTTGGCGATTGCAAGTACAATGCGCGACTACAAGGGGATTTCTGCGACGTTCATGGTCGGCCTGATGATCGCCACTGGCGCGACACTTTTCGCTGTCTTCCAATGGTACGCATCAACCGCCGAAATGGTATTTGCTTTCAACATTGGACTTGCATCCATTATCCTGAGCCTTGCTTTACGTGAGCTACGTTGTGCTCGCTGCCCCAATCTCGACATCGCAACCGCCATTCGCGAACTGGCCCGGTATACACGGCGGTATGCTTGGATAGCATCCGGTGCAGTTCTTGGTGCTATCGCCGTGTGGATCGACAAATGGATTATTTGGGCCGGCCCGGCTGGTCTCGAACTTAAATCCGGCCTCATGCACGCGCCCTTCTATGACAGCGCCGCCTTCTTGGCCTACCTCACGATTATTCCGTCCCTGGCACGCTTCGTCATGGCGCTGGATGGTGAATACATTACCGCTTATCGCGCCTATTTTTCTGCGATCGAAGGCCACGCCACGCTCGACGAGATTGATCGCAAGGGAAATGCCCTTGCTCGGCTCACCTCGGAAATCATCGAAAGCAACTTTCTCCAGCAGGCCGCAATTTGTGCGGTTGTCGTCTTGACTGCACCGCTCATCATCGAGGCCACTAACCTGCAGTATGCGCAAGTGCCCGTCCTTAGACTGTGCGCCATTGCGGTTCTGTTCCAGTTTGTATTTCTCGTTGCGACCTCGCTTCTGATCTTCTTCGAGCGCCATCGCGAGTTCTTCTTGCTCCAAGTCATGTTTCTTGTGCTCAGCGCCGCCTGCACGATGATAACCGTTAAGATCGGACCATTGAGCTATGGTTTTGGCATACTCATTGCTTCTGTCATCTCCGGCATCGTGGCCAACGCCGTACTCATCAATGTCGTGAGAAACATCAATTTTTATTCCTTTATCGAAAGCGCCGTGCGCATGCACGTTCACGAGCGCGATTCCTCCGGGCAACAGCCCTCCTCTCCCAATGCCGATTGGCCAATTCAACCCACCGATGGTGCACGTTCTTCGTAAGGAGTTGTTTGTGATGCTCAACGTAGCAGTTAATCCAATCCGCAAAAGCCTGATCCCCACCGGCTTTTACTTCTCAGGCTTTCTGCTAACTATCTTCCTGCTCCTCCTTTCCACACCGGGTTCAGCAGAGACAACCTCCGGATTTCATGCTGCTGGTCCAGATCTAGCCGCCGGAGACCGCGTCAAGATCACCTTCTTCGAGCACATCGACCTGCCAGGCCCCACACTTGAACGATCTGGAAATGAACCAGGGAAAGCAGCAACCCCGCCCGTGCGTTCGTTTTATCAGCGCCTCGATCTGACCGGAGAATACACGGTTCAACTCGATGGCTCGATCGTCATTCCGCGTATGGGAAATTTCTCGGCAGCACGTCGCTCGCTCGTTGATGTTCAATCAGATATTGCAGGCGCATTCGAACAGACGATGGGGCGCGCTTGCGAAGTCTCGATCACGGTTCTTGACCGCCAACCCGTCTATGTCATGGGTGCAGCGCGCAATCCAGGCGCCTATAAATACGTGCCGGGCATGATGGTGCTGCATGCACTGGCACTAGCAGGCGGACTTGAGCGTCAAGCCGAGCGGACCGGCCAATTGATCGACATTCTACGCGAGCGGGAAAGGCATACGTCCCTGGCTGTCCGGCTTAAGAAGCTTCTGGCACAGAAAGCCCGCCTGGAAGCCGAACGCTTCGGCCTTGCAGAAGCAAACGCACCCGCACGCCTTCTGGAACTCGCAAGCAGGGAGGAGATTGAGCTCCTGATGCAAACTGAAAACGCGCTTCTGCAGCAACTGAAACGCGCTTTCGACGAAGAGACCCGGCAACAGACGGACGTCGTCGATGCCGTAAAGCGGGAAGTTGCCGCTATTGAAAATAGGCATGCCCAAAGCCTGCAACTGGTGAGCCTGAATGAAAAACGCGTCAACGACATGACTGCTCTGTCCCAAAAAGGTGTGGTGAAGCAACCAATGTTGACGATGGCCAAGATCGACCTTGCGCAAGTGTCATCCTCTGCAGGCGATACAGACGTGCAGATGGCCCAGGCACAGCAGCGCATGCGGCAGGCAGAGCGGAACGCGGCATCCGTATCACGGGAGAGGGACGCGCGTATTGCACGTGAGCTTTCGAATAATGCCGAAGAGATGATCCGGGCTGAACAGGATCTCGCATCATCGGCGCGCATTTCAGAAGCTATGGCAGCACGGAACCCTGGTTTGATGTTGGACGCAGGCGCCGGGAACGTATCCTATGAGATAGTCCGTCGCGACACTGATGCGGGACCACGCACGTTCAAAGCCGACGAGATGACGACCTTGGCTCCCGGAGACATTCTACGCGTAAAGCTCCTGTCCAAACCGCCAACGACACCGTCACTCTCGGAGCTGTCACATGATGGTCAGTACCTGCCCCCCGAGCAACCCACCCACTGAGGCGCAAGCATGGCAACACGAAATCGGTTGACGCGGAGAGCCTCTCTATTTGCGATCCCGGGGCTCTTCATCTCAACGTTAGGACTTCGCACGTCTCTTGCTGGCAACGTGAAACATGAAACCACCACTTCTGATGTTGGAAAGCGGGACACGCGGCGGCAACGCCTTGATCAAGTCCGCACCTGGGGTTGCCAGTTTCAGAACACAAACGTCGAGCAGATTGCAAATTCCGAGCTTGACCTCATTGTCGTAGACCACGCGTTGGGTGAACCAGACCTCGTTATTGCCAACCCTCGCGAGATTACGCGGCTCAAGACGAAACCGAATGGCGAGCGCCGATTGGTTCTTGCCTATCTCAGTGTGGGCGAGGCGGAAAACTATCGGCCATACTGGAATGGGACTTGGAACAAGAAGCCACCCTCATGGTTAGGCCCCACCAACCCAAAGTGGCCAGGGGCCTACACGGTCAAGTTCTGGGATCCAGACTGGAAGGATATCGTCTACAAAGGGAAAGACGCGATCCTGCCCCGCATTGTTGCTGCAGGGTTTGACGGCGTGTTTCTCGACCGTGTGGATGGCTATCTCGATTGGGAGCAGCGACGGCCCGCCGCCCCTTTCGAAATGATTGATCTCGTAACCGAACTGGCTGATATCGCCAGAACCGATGCCCCCGAATTCCTGGTTATAAGCCAGAACTCAGAACCCCTGCTTAAGCAGCATCTGTTTCGCAATGCGATCGATGGTGTGAGCAAGGAGTGCCTTCTATATGGTTTGGCACATCATGAATCTGAGAACAGCAAGGCCGATATCGCATGGAGCCTGGGAGGCCTCAATGCCGCGCGCCGCGATGGCATCCCTGTTTTTGCTATCGAATATTTGGATGACCTACAAAAGATAGATGCGGCTCGAAAGGAACTCAAACGGCTTGGTTTCATTCCCTTTTTTGGCAATCGGGCCCTCGATCGCTTGCCGCAGACTACCCCCCAATCAACGTCTCGACCAAACCGGAAATAGCGCCGAAAATTTCTGCGGACAAATCGCACGACGCACTGGCTTACCACCGCTTGAGAAACAGAATTGAATTTACAATAATTGCCCGGCGATCTAGCCAAGCCGCCCCTATCACTTTTCTTCGAGGCCGAATTTCTTCACCATCCGGTAGGTGTTGCGCTCGCTGACTCCAAGAATGTTAGCAATCCGGCCGCGGTGCCCTTGGTGACGCCCAATCAGGTAGTCCAGATACTTCGCCTTGATCTCCTCAAGCGTTGGCTCTTTTTCAAAGCTTAGCTCGCAATGAGTACCCGACGCAGAAATTGGTTCAGTCCCGCGCACAATGGAGGGAAGCGCCAAGTCGCGAACCTCGATCGTGCTGCTTTCACCCGAAACCAATATGGCGCGTTCGATAACGTTGCGTAATTCGCGGATGTTTCCAGGCCATTCGTAGCCAGTGAGCGCATCCAGAGCCGAATCTGTCAGGTGCTTCCTTGCACCACGCTGAAATGTGCGGGTCTCCATGAATCGCGCCGCCAGCATGGGAATATCTTCGCGTCGCTCGCGAAGTGAGGGAACGCGGATGACGACGGTGGCAAGGCGGTAATACAAATCCCGGCGGAACCGGCCTTCATTACTGAAGGCTCTGAGATCCCGGTTCGTCGCAGCAACGAAGCGGCTATCGCTGGAAAGGTTTTGTGTACCACCAAGGCGCCGGAACTCTCCTGTTTCCAGAAGCCTCAGCAATTTTGCCTGTAGCCCTGCGGGCAATTCACCGATTTCATCAAGAAATACTGTCCCACCGTCTGCCACCTCGATCAAACCCTGCTTGCGCTTGTCAGCACCAGTGAACGAGCCACGTTCATGCCCGAACAACTCAGATTCGAACAAGTTCTCCTGCAACGTGCAACAATCCACTGGAACGAACGTTGCACTCGACCGCGAAGACATTTGATGGATGCTTCTGGCAACCAGTTCCTTGCCAACGCCACTCTCCCCCTCAATGAGCACGGTGGCATCGCTGGGCGCCACAAGTTCGATCATGCGCACCAGCTCTCGAAACGCCTCGCTGGAGCCGACCATGTCCTTGGCGATCGCCGGCGACAGTTGCCTGCGGCAATACTCATACTGGCGACGCAATGAGTCCGCCGAAAGTGTCCGCGTTACCGCCAGTTCTAGTTCGGCGGGATTGACAGGTTTGGCCAGATATTCCGCCGCACCTGCACGCATAGCTTCCACCGCGTGCTTGATCGAACCGAATGCCGTCAGCACGATCACCGGACATTGAGCAGAAAGCTCCTCCAGACATTGCAACCCGTCAGCATCTGGCAGCCGGATGTCCAGAAGTGCCAGCGACGGATCAGTCTCATCGAGAGTTGCTTTTGCGTCGGCCCATGTATGCGTCTGGGTAACAGCATACCCCATCGACTGTAACTGCTTGGAAACAAGCCGGCAAAGCGTCTTGTCGTCTTCAATGACCAGAATGGGTTTGCGCCGCTTACTCATAGGTCCTCGGTAGTGTTTTCTTTCTCAGCCCAAGGCAGCATGATGGTGAAGGTTGCTCCTGCATTCGCTTCACTCACGACTGAAATTTGACCGCCGTGTCGTCGCATGATTTCGCGGCAGATTGATAATCCAAGGCCGGTGCCATGTAAGCCGTCGGCACGGCGGCTCCAGAAGGGCTGGAAAATGCGCGGAAGGTCCTCAGACAAGATTCCGCATCCTGTATCGCGAAAATCAACCACGACATAATCATCATCGCAGAAGCCAACGATGCTGAGTTTACCGCCCTTGGGCATCGCATGAAAAGCGTTCTGCACCAGATTGAGAACCAGCATGCGAATGTCGCTGTCGTTTGCAACCACCCGAAGAGACGGCGTCAGTCTCAACGCTATTTCAATCCCGGCACCCTCCGCCTCTGCCCGCAACAGGGATATAACCTCCGGAATGAGTTCGTCGACAGAAACGAGTTCAGGCAACTCCGAGGGTGGAGCGGAAAGCCGCAAGAGCCTGTTGGTCACCTGGATGCACCGGTCGATTTCACCATCCATGGCATCAAGTTCGGCTGAGAACTCATGTTGAGGCATATCGACAGGCTTCTTGCGCAACGCCTGCAACATCAAATGGATCGATGAAAGAGGGTTGCGGATTTCATGCGCAACACCCGTCGCAAGTTGCCCAATCTCCGAAAGCCTCTGTTCCTGGGAGTGGTGAATGTCTCCCGTCAAGTCGCGAATGGCTTCAACAATGCCTCCTTGCGGTCCACCATTTGCGCTCGTCTCCAGCGCCGCAGCGGAAACTTCAACCACGACATCACCGCCTCCGGCATGCTTGTGGGTGTGCTTGCAGGTCAGTGCCGGCGCGCCCTTGCTGATCTCGTGCAATGGACAGGTTACAAGTGTTGGTGCACATGGCTCACTGCGTTGATGACTGGACGCATAGCAAGGCCGGGAAAGCACAGCATCGCGATCAAGACCCACCTGCCGGCAGAAAGCCTCGTTCACCCTGAGCACCGAATAATCCGGTGCGACAACTCTTATTCCATCTGGAACGGCGTCAATCAACGACTGTAAGAAACGCTCCCGCTCCGATATTTGTTTCTGATGTGCCTCCAACTGCCGGCTGGCGGTACGGAACGTAGATCCAAGCTCAGCAAGCTCATCCTGGCCGTATACCTTTACGTCGCTGTCAAAACGTCCTTGCGCAAGCGCAGCACTGGCAGAGCGCAGCCTATTGACGGGCCTTATTACGGAACGCTGCAACACCCAGCCGATTGCACCCGTCCCGGCCAGCAAAACAAGCACACCGGCTCCGGTCATCGCCAGCCCCATCATCAGCGCTTCGTTCTTGATCTTGCCCGCGTCATAGTCAACAACCAGTATTCCATTGACGGGATGAACGCTGGCATCACCGTGACACTCCTTGCAAGCCGCCCTGTTGGCAACAGCGTTAACGCTACGCAGAATGTTTCCGTCGATTGGGTTGTGTGTGAACGTTGACGCCTTCTTGCCACCCTTCGTCATATCGCAGCCAGG
>JBKEAX010000378.1:0-3778 GCA_047972825.1 Hyphomicrobiaceae bacterium
GCATCGTGGTCGTATTCGTACCCTTCGCCATAGCCTTCTGCGGCCATCAGCTTGGTGGGAGCATTGAGGATGATCTTCGGCGGGGCAAGCGAGCCGTTCTCCTTGGCCGCGCGCATGGCCGCCTTGTAGGCAACATAGGCGCCATTCGATTTGGGTGCCGTGGCCAGGTAGATGGTGGCCTGCGCCAGCGCCAGCTCACCCTCAGGCGAGCCCAGGAAATCGTAGCTATCCTTGGCAGCAATGGTTTGTATCAGCGCATTTGGGTCGGCCAGACCGATGTCCTCGACCGCCATGCGCACGAGGCGCCGGGCAATGAACAGCCTGTCTTCACCGCCTTCCAGCATGCGACAAAGCCAATACAGTGCTGCATCAGGATCGGAACCGCGTACAGACTTGTGCAAAGCGCTGATCAGGTTGTAGTGACCATCGCGTCCCTTGTCGTAAAGCGGCGCACGTCGCTGCACCAGCTTGACGAGGCCGTCACGGTCGATTGGCGTGGCCCCCTCCGGAACAGCTGCAAAAACTTCCTCCACGAGATTGATGATGGTCCGGCCATCACCGTCAGCCATACTCATCAACGCTGTGCGGGCTGTGTCATCAAGCGGAACGCTGCGCCCCTCTTCAGCCTCGGCACGGGAAATCAGGTCGGCAAGTGCTGCGTCGTCAAGACGGTTGAACACCAATACGACCGCGCGGGACAGAATGGCGGCATTCAGTTCGAAGGATGGGTTTTCCGTCGTTGCACCGACCAGGGTGATGGTGCCGTCTTCCATGTGTGGCAGGAAGCTGTCCTGTTGCGCGCGATTGAAGCGATGGATCTCGTCGACGAACAGCAGCGTCCCCTTGCCTTGCTCGCGGCGCAGCTTTGCCCTGTCGAACACCTTCCGGAGATCCTGGACGCCAGAAAAAATCGCGGAGATCTGTTCAAATTCCAGGCGCGTTTCGTTGGCGAGCAGGCGGGCCACAGTGGTCTTGCCCGAACCAGGCGGCCCCCACAGGATCATTGAGGCGATGCGGCCACTACTAAGCATCCGCGTCAACGTACCGTCAGGGCCGACGATTTGGTCCTGCCCGACCACTTCAGCGAGCGACTGCGGCCGCAGCCGGTCCGCCAGCGGACGGGGCGCTCCTTTTTCCAGACCGGCGGCTTCGAACAGATTTGTCATTTCGATTTGCTGTATTGGTGGAATGGACCGGCCAGCACCCTATCGCAGCGATGGCCAGGGCGACAATCATTCGAGCCAAAGGGCAACCGCATCAGACTTCCGCCCTGCTGAAAGCGCTGGCTCAGCCGGGAATCTCCAGACTGAGAAGTCTTCCCTCCCGCATGATGCCGATAACCCACAGACGCTGCCGCTGCCCGATAAACCGTTCAAGCTCTTCGATCGAATTGACGCGCGATTCCTGCACCGAGACGATCACATCGCGCGGGCGCAGACGCAGGCGGGAGGCAATGCTCCCCGACCGGACGGAGAGTATCGCGACACCTTCGCTCTCGTCGATGGATAGTTCATCAGCCACGCCGGGCAACAGGTTCATCACGCGGGCGCCGTCGAAGGGATGGTTGCCAGACAGGTTGCGCACATCATCGGGGCCGGGTTTTGGCGGCGCCGCCAATGGCAGATCAATGGTACGCATAGCACCTTTCCGCCTGACACTCAGCACCGCGGTATTGCCAATGCCGCGTGTTGTCAGGCGGTAATAAGCGGCATGCGCATCAGCCACCTCGAAGCCGTCGATACGGGTGATGACGTCTCCAGCCTGCAACCCTGCCTTTGCGGCCGGACCAGTTGCATCCATGCGAGCGATCAGCGCTCCAACGGCGCGGTTCAGCCCAAGACCTTCGGCGAGTTCACGTGTCATGTCTTCCAGGCGCGCGCCGATCCACGGCTGGGCGACGCTGCGGCCAGATTGAGCGCTTTCGACATGAAGGCGGACGAGATTGGACGGGATGGCAAACCCAATCCCTACAGAACCACCGCTGCGCGAATAGATCAGGGTGTTGATGCCGACAAGTTTACCGGCAACGTCAACCAGGGCACCGCCCGAATTACCGGGATTAATCGCCGCGTCAGTCTGAATGAACACAGAAGCCCGCGCCCGTGACCGGCCAATTCCCGTGCGGGCCAAAGCCGAAACAATACCGCTGGTAACAGTCTGTCCCACGCCGAAGGGATTGCCAATCGCGAGCACGAGATCACCCACCTCTAAGCTATCGGAATCTTCGAATTGCAGATAATCGAAGCGCTCACCTTTGGCTTTTATCTTGATGACGGCGATGTCGCTTTTTTCATCGCGCGACAGGATGGTGGCGTCGAACTCCCGCTTGTCTGCCAGGGCGACGCGAATTTCCGTCTCGCCATGTGATTTGACGACATGGGCATTTGTAACGATGACGCCATCTGGGCTGACGATCACGCCGGAACCCAGCGAACGCTGCACACGCTCGCGCGGCATGCCGAAGGATTCGCCGAAAAATCTCTCAAAAAAAGGATCGCCTGCGAACGGCGAAGTTACTGTCTTGACCCGGCTTGAGACATAGACATTGACAACAGCCGGTGCCGTTTTGCGAACCACCGGAGCGAAAGAATACTGCACCATCTGACGCGATGATGGCACCTCGCGTTTTTGCGCTTGTGCTGGGTTGAGCGCGAGAAGCATCCCACTCAGCAGGGCAATGGCAAGGCCGGCCATTCCGGTCACGAGACGGGGTTTGTTGCACAGGGTGACTAGCGGGAGTTTGTGGCTCATGCGGATCTTTCGCGCGGAAACTTCGGTTTATCGGAGGGAAGGTATTTTCCTTCCACGAGATCGCGTTCATTTTTCATGGAATAGCGAACGCGATCTATCTTCTTTTATTTCTCGCCATGTTCTTCACGCCGAACCGCGTACACTTCGGCTGAACATGCTCTTTTTCCTCTGGAGCATGTTCTTCACGCCGAACCGCGTACACTTCGGCTGAACATGCTCTGGTTCAACGGCTTTACATTGGCATTGCGTAGCCGCGATGCCGGGTTTGGGGACTGCATGGCGCCCGCTGCGAAGTAAATCAAGCCGTGGAACGGTGAAAATGCGGCAAAGCGGTAAAACTCTTTGACCTACCCGCCCTTTATCGTGTTCAAAGCTGTGTGATCCATCATCATTTGTTGGCTCTTAGCCAAATTCGCCAGGCGATAAACCAGAACAATGGCAGCAGCGGCACCATAAAAATACCTAGCACCAAAAAGGCAATTGTAGCCGGTGGTATCGTGCCTACCTTGTTGGACAGTTGCTCGAAGACCTCTTCTTTGCTGGCGCTGTCATTGTGATTGGTCGTGTCCCCTTGGGTCATCGCCTTCTGCCGTTGGATCCGCTCCTGATTTACGGCGCTGTTATCAGCTGGCCTGTTTTGAGCTGATCGTTTCTCAGGCTTATTTTTGCGTGTTATGTTTTTTGACCAGGGCTGCTCGTTGTTTTTTTCTTTTTTGGCCATTTTGGAAGTGGCGCCATAGTCAGACTTCCGGTGTTCCTCACGATAGATTTTACGCACATCGAAGAAATTGGGAATTTCACGAGCTTCAACCCAACCGTCCATACCATCGCGCCAGACGTGGTCTTCCGGCTTGACGAGGCCCCGCCCAATAGCCTGACGCATGGCTTCATCATTAAGTGGTCCAGACGATTTGCCGTTCTCGCGGGTGACGTACCAGCCAAGTTCCACTGAAGCGTCGGTGGTCATGATGCTCGATCCCGAATCGGTAGCACGTTGGTCTGCAAGACTCGTGGCCTGTCGCGCCAA
>JBKEAX010000495.1:0-10342 GCA_047972825.1 Hyphomicrobiaceae bacterium
CAAAGACCGATATCCGCTACCTCAGCATTGTACAAAGCCCAAGCGCCTGGAATCCGCTGGGGCAAATGAAGTTCATGTTTCCAAACAAGCACTCGGTCTACATGCACGATACCAACAACCGCGGTTTGTTCAGCTCAAAGCAGCGCGCCTTCAGTCACGGTTGCATTCGCGTCCAGCATCCTCATAAGCTGGCTGAGGTTTTGTTCCGCGATACGCAGGGCTGGGATCCAAAGGACATTGATTCCCATCTGGACAAGCGGGCCGAAGAAAACAACGAATTGGCGTTCAAAACGCCCATTGCCGTACACAACGTCTACTTCACACTTGTGCCCGGTGAGAACGGTCAGCTCCACGAATTACCCGACATCTATGGGCATGATCGCCGAATAGCCAACGCAATGGCTGGCAAATCTCTTCAATGGCTCGCCAGTAACGATCCAGCGCGAATTCACCAGAAGCGCGTCAAGGACCTGGAGCGTTCAACACGGTATATCAGGAGCAGTTCGTCCAGAACCCGCGGCTCCGAGGAAAGCGAGGTGGAGGATGAATATGCGGGGTATTACAGCGGCCTTGGCGCCCCGTCCAGACGGTTGAGTGCACGTGAGCAGCGCAAGCGCGAGCGGCGCTCAAGACGTGCAAGCCGCAGAATCCAGCCTGCTTGGCCACCGAATTTCTTTCCCGACTAGCGTGCCCGGCGCCAGCCCGTCGATGGGCTGGCCAACTGTTTTTGCTGACGTCATACCCTTCGATCATCAACGGTGTCAGTTGGTGGGCGGAGCGGTATAATTCGTCAACCGTGCGTTGGTCCGAGTAATCCTTTCGGCAATTTCCTTGAAGACCCCTTTTACGTTCAAGGTGTCTGCGTGGTAGGCGAACCCAGGCGAAGCACAGCTCTCCACTTCAGGAAGATAGCCGTTAAAGTCATAGGCCACGCCAATAATCGTAACACCCTTGCTCTTGATGTAATCGCAAACCCGATACAAATCCTCACTCGTTCTCGCATCGCTACGGTAGGTTTGATCCCCGGCTTGGAACAACGATCTGGACTGTCCATCGGAGAGAATGATTGCGTATTTCGGATGCAGGTCGGAATTCCAAGGTCTTGCTTCCAGATCAAAGAAGTCCGCCCACTGTGGCGACAACACACGAAGCGCCCAAAGCATGCCGATGTCGTGAGTGGTGCCATAACCAATCTTCATGTTTTCGGAAATCTGATCAAATTCAGGTTTTGACTGGATGTCGGCTTCCAGCCGGCTTTCGACAGGGGGGCATTCCGGCGTGCCGACCCATGCGGTTGGTGGCATGGGCGCTGCGCTTGCTGGCGCAAGCATATCCTCGTTTACGAGTTCTGATTCGGCGACTTGAAGACACCCGGTCCATGGGCGCGCTTCATCAACTGTCGCGACGTAACTCCACTTAACTCCCTTGAGGACGTATTCCCTCACTTTATAGTAGGTCCAGCCATTAGAATTAAATCTGGTTTCTCTGTGTAAAATGCTCCCTTGCGTCGTCGGTATGTCCCGGAGGTAATGGTAGAATTGATAGGGAAAGGGCTTGTTCGGGTTAACGCCGTATACCCAGTCCCTCAGAAAAGACGGTGCGCCTTCATATTTTGAAACGTTTACGTTTCCGGCATAGGGCACCATGGAGAGCTGCAATTTGTCCAGGAACATCGGACTCATACTGAAGAAACTGGTCGAGAATTCCTTGAGTGCAACTTTCAGGGCTTCCATTCGGCCGTTCCGGCTCATGGTCCAGGATATGTCCGGCACCACTGCGACCGATAGCGGGCGCACTGTCACTATGGCCGCAGAAACAACCTTGAGTGGGATATTGTCAATTCCCATCAGCTTCATGAAAATGGTTGGCGCCTTCTTTGTGCCCGACATTGCTATGGACACATGAGTATCCGTCGACTCGACCTGCTCAATCTTCCAAGCCCACCCTTCAGAACCGTGCAAATTCGGATTGATGTAGCTGTCGGCAACGGTTTCACTTGCCTTGAGGTCGTTGGATCTTACGTAGTCCGACATCAGCGCCAGCGCGGTAGCGTCAAGCGCCCGCTGCGCGACAACCTTGTCGCTATAAGCCCTCGCGTAGTCTATGGCACCGCCGGTTATCTGCAGGAGGATGACCGCTATGAGGCCGAACATGAGGGCAACGCCCCCGTTGATATCTTCTCTCAGGGCACGTGATGCGGCGGTAACCGTATGCAACAGGTTCAGGAATGGTTGTGCGAACATCATTCGCTGACTCCACGCGTGATAAATGATTTGCGCCATTAATCGCGTGAAATAAATTGTGCAGATATGAAGCGGATGCGATGGCTTTATTTAAAATTCAATTGACTTTGGATGTATCGGGGGCAAGGCGGAACGGTAGAGGCAAATTTTCTTAATAAGTGCTTTGAAATCGCAGAGGCCAGATGTTTAATTGTTTTATGTCAGATAGTTATGTAGTTTTATTGTTTTTGCTCAATAAAAATATATCCAGACTGGTTTGGCAGAAAACAGAATGTTTTAAAAAACGTTACAAGTGGGGCGATCTGTCATGCAGTCATTTTTACATTTCTGGAAATTGAAGTTTTTTTAATCAAGTTATCAAGAAGCAGCGGTAGGCATGCCTGCTGTATCCTGAATGGACTGTCATGGCCGCGTTGGTCTGTTGCCGGACCCAATGACACCTACCGGCCAACCATCAGCAAAACACTCAGCACACCAAGAACTGCGAGCGCGATTTTGCGAAAAGTCTCCGGTGTGATTGCGCGGCGCATGCGCGTGCCCACACCAACACCAAGAAGCCCCGGGATGATCCCAACAGCGGATACCAGGAAGGTGCCTGTATCCAGAAATCCGATTTTTCTCAAACCCACCAGCATGACCAATGACGCAAGCGTGAAGGCGATGTTGGTAAGTTGGATGAAGGCGTGGGGCGACAGGTTGAGGGACAGACCGTAGGGGACGACAGGCACGATTTGTGAACCTGTAAGGCCATTGATGAAGCCGTTCAGGATGCCGACAGGGATATTCAACATACGCTCTGCACCTTGCGGGATCGCAAGCGCGGGCTTCCAAAACGTGTAGATCACGTAACCCAGAATTATCGCACCGAGAAAGTGGGCTGCCCTGTCTGGTGAAATCCACGCTAACCCCCAAAGGCCGGCTGCAAGGCCGGGGAACAGTGCAAGAAAAAGCCATCGGAACCTGAACAATGTGGCTCTGAACTCGCCGGCGCTTACCATGACTGAAATGTTGGAAGACAGCGATGACAGCAGCACCAGCGCCATGGCGCGTTCCAGGCCAATTGAAAGCGCGATGATCGGTAAGGCTGTCGTAGAAAAGCCCATGCCGGTAGCGCCTTTGACCAGCCCGGCAATGGCAAGGCCGGCGAATGCGAACGTTATTTCAAGGGGCGTCATTACAACTGGTTGGCTCTGTTCGTCGATTTGCAAAAGCCGCCCGATTGAGTGGGCTTAGCGCGGCAAAAAGGTATAAACTCCACATCATGTATGTCGGTAAAGCGCAAAAGCAGGTTTTGGCAATATCCACGCCCATCGCTCGCGTCGCAGGTGTGAGGACATTGGTTGAGCGTCTGTTGGGAGCGGTTGCGTTGGCTTTTTCTGGTTTGGCTCTTCTGGTCCAGGTGGTGGTCACGCCTGCCTTAGCAGCAGGAGACGTTGCCGCAGGGCGCAGTATCGCGCATCAGCATTGCGCGCGTTGTCATGTCGTGGACGAGAAAAATAAGTTTGGTGGCATAGGCTCGACGCCGTCCTTCAAACTGCTGGTAACGGCTTTCAACGACTGGAGGACGAGGTTCAAGACATTTTACGCTCGCCGCCCCCATCCCGCAGTGATCGCAATCAAAGGCCGCGGACGGTTGCGTGAAGATCTTCCCTCCGCCGCCCACCCGATTACGATACCTGTCAGAGCGATCGATGACATCCTCGCGCTCGCCGAAGACATAAAACGCAGCACGGAAAAACCTTGAATTCACGACATAGTTCACCACCAGAGCGTCTTGCCCACTCGGCAGTTTGGCCGTGGTTGGCTTATTTATAAGCTCCGGCGAACTCTGGCATGCCAGTAACAAAGGCCATATGCATCAACAAGAAGCCACACTTCAGCATGCTCACAGTATTGCAGCCAAGGGGCCGAAAATGGCGATTTAGTTACCGTGGAGGCGGCCGGTTGGCCTTGCCTTTGCCTGCAAGTCGCGCCATATAAAACGCCATCGAATACGCTTTGGTCTACTCTACCCGGTCTGCACTGCACTGCCGTCACTAGAAGTCCCCAACGCGCGATTTGATTCTTGCGGGCAATTCCGCCCAATGGAAACGCCACTTGCTTGGAGGCATCTATGGCGAACGGTACTGTGAAGTGGTTTAACGGCCAGAAGGGTTACGGGTTCATTCAGCCGGAAGAAGGCGGCAGCGACGTGTTCGTTCACATTTCTGCTGTTGAGCGCGCCGGCCTGGCAACGCTCAACGAGGGCCAGAAGGTTTCGTTTGAAACTGAGCGTGGCCGCAATGGTAAGATCGCCGCGACAAACCTGCGCGAGATCTGATCCCCTGTTTTGAACCACCATCGTCATCCGTTTGACGGAGACATGCGGGAGCAGCTTAATGCTGCTCCCGTTGTGCTACTGAAGAGGCCCCATCAACAAGATGCGGCAAGGAGTTTGAATGGCAAAGGAAGAGATGCTCGAGTTCGAGGGTGTGGTGGATGAAGTTCTGCCCGACGCCCGCTGTCGTGTGAAGCTGGACAATGGGCACGAGGTCATCGCATACACGTCCGGCCGCATGAAGAAGAACCGCATTCGCATCCTCGCCGGCGACCGCGTCACCATCGAAATGACGCCTTACGACCTGACGAAGGGGCGGATCAACTTCCGTCATAAGGACCAGCGGGGACCAATGCCGCCAACCGGCCCGACGGGTAACCGCCGCCGCTGAGGTCGTTGCCGTTGGAACCGGTTTGATCGGTTATCAATCTGAGTCCGGCAGTATGCGCAACTCATGGGTATGCGCGCAGTTGGCATCATCGCCTTGTTTGCAGCGCCGCCGCCGCGCCCCACGAAAAGTTTGCACAGTGGCTCGATGACCATCACCCATTATGCTCATTTTCAAAAAAAATGCCGAGGACTAAATCAAAAACTAGCCTGATTTGGGCTTGTTGGTCCCGGCGTGCAGCCTCAGCACGGGGGCTTGCCCCTGTGTGTTGGCAAGTCACCTTGCCGATTTCACACACGGCGTGTTCTTCCAGCAATCAGTTCGCCCGATCCGAGGTTGTATACTTCAGCAACTTCAATTGATTCGCCGCGTCCTCTGGCGATAACAGAATGTGCTGGAATCGCGATGCTGAAACGATGTGCCCTGCTAGGGTCCGGACTCAATAACAATAGGTCCAAGACAGTCCGGGTTTGTCTGTCTGGCAGGCGCGCGAGTGTCGGAAATCTGGTTGATTTCCAAGCGAGCGCAACGCACCAGGCGGGCAAACCCGGGCTGCCCGAAGGGTCGCCAGTCGAGACGAAATATGCTGCGCGTTCTTTGCTTGAATATGCCCGGCATGTCCTGCGCTCCGTCCACTTGCCTCTTTCGCCTCGGCTGACGATCTTGGCCACTCATTGCTATTGGGTCCGGATCCTAAGCGCTATACTCGTATTTGTGGCTGTGGGCCTCCTTCCCGCGGCGCAGGCTGACCGTTATCAGAACGTGTCAGGTCTGTCGGCAGGGCGATTTGTCTGGAGTCCAACAATTGCGCCGGAAGGTGCAATAGCAATTGTGGTTTCGCCCCGCGCTGGCACGCTCCATGTCTACCGTAACGGTTTCGAGATCGGCATATCGACAATCGAGGTCGCGGATCCTGATATGGTTGAAGCTGCTGTTTTCCAGATCGCAGCAGTTGATGGCCGCAACATGGGCGGCGATGGTTCTGATACCGCTCTGGTGTGGCGCGGGACGGAATTGTTCACCAGCGGAAAGGGGCTTAGCGAAACAAAAGATCTTGGCATTCGCCTGCCACGAGACTTTGCAGAGCTGCTCATAAAGGCAACCACGAAGGGGGCCTTGGTTGTCGTCGCCAAGGAGCGCTCCGGACCGCAGGTTTTTTCGGCGCCGGGACCTTTTGCTGACCCCATAGAAACTGGTGGCATTGGAGCAGACAATCGCATCGCCCGCTTTGCCCAGCCTGATCTGGCCCGGCAACCTGCCTCGTCGGTCAAGGCCAATGGCCGCCCGGCCTCCAAATCTGCAACTCCATCCGTAACCGGTGTGCGAGGTCAAACAACATCGATTGTTCTGTCACGCGCAGACCTTTCTGCCTATGTGATGCGTGACGGCCGCCTGATTGACCGTCTGCCAATCGCAGTCGATAATCCAAAACGTCCATTTGGCCTGCATGCTGCTGTGCTGCTTTCAGCGGGTAGCGAGGGCAGCGAGGCACGTTGGTTGGCAATCGGCATGGACGACGAGTCCGATGCTGCCCATATCGTTGGCGATTTAAGTGCGCGCGCTTTGCGGCGCGTCCGGTTCATGGATCGTGGAAGTTCATCAGCCTTGGCGCAAAGCCTCAAGGCGGGCGCTGTATTTGTTTTAATGGACGGTCACGGCCCTTCCGCAACCCAGCCGCCTGCTTTCAACATCGCAGTGCTGGCGAGCAACGATATGGGCGTGTCATCGAATGCTGGTAAAACTACCACGTCTATAACGGGGGCTAGCGCTCCATCCGCCATTGTTAAGACAAAGCAAGAGACACGACGCCAAACCCCGCCGCAGAAAAGTGCGTCTTCGGTCAGCAAACCACCGGTCACACGGCGCGGCCGCGTGTCTCGCAAAGGCCCCCTTGATGAGCGAGAGGACTGGCCCAACAGCATCTACTGGCCATATTGAGCCCGTGAACACACAGCAGCGCCAGTCTGCCTCCGTGCCGCACCGCTCGGATCACTACTGATCGGATGAATGTGCAAGACGGCCATCGGCCAGTCCGTTTTCCAAAGCGGCCTTGAGCGCTTCAGGGCCAGCTCGCTTCGCAATTTCCTCAGGAATGATCCAGGCGCGGTAATCCTTGGATTTGATGGTCCGGCGGCAGGAAACACGTCCCTTTTCCACCGCGCACGTTGGGTCTGCTGAAATGATCCGTGCCTCACGGCGGTCGTGCCGCAGGACGCGCAGATCAATGGGCCTCAGCCAGGCGCGGTCAGCTGTTAAGTCTACGTTTCGGAAGACGCAGGTCACGCTGTGGCGGCACGCACCCGCGCGCAATCCCAAGGCGACAGAAGGACCAAATGCTTTGTTTTTCGACAACTGACGTGCCGCCATGTCTGCGCCGTTTGAAATAAAGCAGCTCGCTTCGATGCATAACATGGGGTCTGCAGACTTGTTCCAGCGGCGAATGCCGCGCTTGCCGGGCTGCATGATGAGCAGCACTGTTGCCTTGTGACCGTGCACCGTTTTGTCGCTTTTTGCCATGTCCGAGCTGTCAATAGACTCGGTTTCTGCCGACGGCCGCTCTGGCTTCCAGTGAACAGGAGCTGGGCGTGTAGCAGGTTCGGGCCTGTGCGCACTGGCTGGCGGTGTACGGCTGGGGGTGGTGAGCGTCGGTCCTCCAAGCGCATGGGCGGGTGGCCTCTGCACTACATTGGGGCGGGAATTTTCAGTCTCAACCACTGTTGCAGTATCTTTCCCAGTCGCATTTTCGCCAGCGGAGGGCGGCGCATTATCGGTTGCGGCCTGAGCCCCACCGCGTGCCTTGGCCTCGGCGGCGGCAAGCGCGCGTGCTTCCTCACGTAGGCGACGGGCATTGCTCAGGCGCTCAGCAAGTTCGCGCGCTTCGCGTTCACGGGCAGCCGCCTTTTCTCGTTCAGCAGCCTGCCGGGCCTTTCGGTCTTGTTCTGCCGCGACACGGGCGGCGACGGCACGCTGTGCGGCCTCATCAGCCTTGCGGCGCGCTTCCTCGGCAGCCGCCAGTTCAGCAGCCATGTCGCGCGCAATCTTTTCCTTCTCCGCTTTGGCCTTCTGCTCCGCGATGCTTTGCTCGCGCGCCAAGTCTGCCTTGGCACTGGCTTCGGCCTCCGCTCGCGCCCGTTCAAGAAGTTCTTCCTCGTAGGCTTTCAGTTGCTCAGCTTCACTACGCGCGTCTGAATCGGTGGAGATGTTGACACCACCAGCGCGAGTTGCTTCCTTTGCATCAACCACGCTGTCAGCGCTTGTTTTGACGTGCTCACCGCCTGATGCACGCGAAAATTTCTCGGCAAGTTCATGGGCGGACTTCGGGGCGGTGGCGGAATTTGCAGGGGCAGCGGCTGCAATTGTCAACGCCGCAAATGATAGCAAGGCAACTCCGTGCAGACCGAAATTGGTTGCACTAATAGTTGCACCTATAGATGTGCAACGTTCCAATGGCCCAGCCTTCATGATGTCTCTCCCACCCGAATTGTGGCGTCGGTGAGGTAAATCCTATCCATACCTATGCGCACCACGCAATATTCCAACACAATTCGGGCAATAAAGCGGGCTGCGCTTGAACGGAGCCTGAACGGCAGCGCAGGAACATTGCGAAAAGCAGGTTTTGAATGTTTCTGGAGCATGCCGCGCAAAAGCGCGCAGCGGTTTTTTGCGAAAACGATATGCATAAAATCAAAGACCGAGGGCCCGAACAACTAGGAGGGATTATTTGTCTGCATGCGCACGCGCCAGCGCTTCAAGCCCCTCTCGATACGTAGGGTAGGTGAGCGTCAGGCCAAGATCATTCTTAAGCAGGTCATTACGCACTTGCTTGTTCTCGTCATAAAAGCTCCGCGCCATCGCCGAAAGAGCCGCATCATCAATAGCCACTTCAGGAGGCGCCGGCGTACCCAGCAACGCTGCAGCATAGGCAACAACATCCTGCGGCGGGGCTGGCAGGTCGTCGGCGACATTGAGGATCGGCGCAGTGCCGCGTCCTGTCATTGATGCCATGAGCAAGCTGGCAATATCGTCGACATGGATGCGGTTGAAGCGTTGCCCCGCCTTGATGATACGGCGCGCACGGCCTCTCAACACATTCTCTATGGCGCTGCGGCCGGGGCCATAAATCCCGGCAAGCCGGAAAATCACAACGCGCTTGCCAGTTCCAGCACCGAAGGCCTCCCACTCAATCTCCGCAGCGCGGCGGTCGTGAGATCGACGCGAGAACGGGGTCGCATCCGTGGTCTCGTCCACCCATCCACCGTCGTGATCGCCATAGACGCCAACGGTCGATAGGTAACCGATCCAGGCGAGGTTTGGCGCATTGGAAAGTGCGGTTGCGTAGTAGGCCAGCACCGGGTCGCCGTTGCCCTCAGGCGGCGGCGTGCCAGGAGGCACGGAAACCAGAACGTGCGTGGCTGTTGCAATTGCTTCGTCCATGCCGGGCTCGCGCGTCTCACCGTCAAACACAAACGCATCAACACCCTTGCTGCGCCACCTCTTCGCGGCTTCAGGATCGCGCACGGTACCTGCAATCTGCCAGGCATCCCGGTCAAGCCGCTCGATCAGGTGGCGGGCACTATAGCCAAGTCCGAAGCAGATCAGGCTTGCAGATTTTTCAGGCAGAGTGTCGTTGCTGATCATGAGGCATCCATCGTCAGATGTGACCGTCTAATTGTCATTGATCTGGTGATTTTACTTATACTGCACACCAAAGGCTCTATCCGCCAAGGCGTGGTGCCATTCATTTATCACGTCAGTGTCTTTTTCCACGGCTAGCCGGGCATCGGCTTCGTGTTTCACGACGTTCCGATCGGCAATTTGTGATAACGCCCAGACAGCCATGGCGCGTACCAGTGGCGAACAATCGTCCAGGCGCTCGATAATGGCACCAAGATAAGTTTTCTCTCCTGTGTTTCCAGCCGCGATAAGCACGTTGCGCATGAAACGATCTCGTCCTGTCCGCTTGATCGGCGTTCCGGCAAACCGCGTGCGGAACTGCGCATCGTCAAGGCTGAGCAGCTCCATCAGCGGCGGGTTGTCAGTCTGCTCGCGTGCCGCAAATCTGGTCTCGCGGGCCGTGGCGGCAAATTTGTTCCATGGACAAACCGCAAGGCAGTCATCACACCCGAAAACGCGGTTGCCAATTGCGCGACGGAAGGCGCGTGGAATAGGGCCTTTGTGTTCAATGGTCAGGTAGGCAATGCAACGCCGTGCGTCGAGTTGATAGGGTGCTGGAAACGCATTGGTTGGACAAATGTCGAGGCACCGCTGACACGACCCGCAACGGTCCTCGTGCCGTGCCATCCCCGGCAAGCTGGCCGATGTCAGGATGGCGCCGAGAAACAGCCAGGAGCCCTCGGTGGTTGACACGAGGTTGGTGTGCTTGCCCTGCCAGCC
>JBKEAX010000059.1:0-2133 GCA_047972825.1 Hyphomicrobiaceae bacterium
CTTTTCCACTTTCACCAGAACACTGCCGATCATGCCGATGCAATCCTTTACAAGAGCCATGATCCTCGGTCCTCCGTCAACGATTTCAATGCTGAATGGAGTGTCTGCGGGAAGCCGCTGATTTCGATAAATTCAACTCCGTTTGCCGTGCACGCTGAACCGCTTAACACTTCAGCTAAACATGCGCCTTCCTTTGAAGCATGTTTTTCACGCTGAACCGCTTAACACTTCAGCTAAACATGCGCTTTCCTTTGAAGCATGTTTTTCACGCTGAACCGCTTAACACTTCAGCTAAACATGCTCTAGCCATTGAATGCCTGCCCCGCCAGATAGCCCAGCCACACACCGACCAGGCAAAGCGCAACAGTCACCATGACATTGGCAGATGCATAAAACCACTCACCATCCTGAATGAGATTGAGTGTCTGAAGACTGAAAGATGAAAACGTCGTAAAGCCTCCCAAAATGCCAGTCATCACGAATTGCCGGATTTCAACACTGGCGAAGAAGCGGCTGTCGGGACCGGTCATCGCAGCAACCAGGCCGATGACGAACGAGCCCACGACATTGACAAACATGGTGCCCCAAGGAAAAGCCGGCCCGAGGATTGCGGCCGCCATGCCGTTGGAGAAGTAGCGCGCCATCCCTCCCAGCGCGCTGCCTAATGCAATCCAAAGATAAAGCATCGTTCCTGTTCGTCCCGTTGCGTCACCCAGGTGCCGGGCCCTGGGTAGTTATCGACTTTGGACTTACCGCATCTGAACGATCAATTTCAATTGCTGACAGTTAGCCACTTCAGCAAACGTTGCAAAACTCACGCAACCGGGTCGTCCTTGTCGAAGGCGCCGCCGATTGCCCAGCCAATGGCCCAACCGGCGAGAAGGGCAACAATGTTCATCGCCATGAAAACCAGCATATGAAGATCGGCAACCGAATCGGGGCTGTCGAATGTAAACTGGCGAACGACCCAGCTGGCAACAGGCACGCTTACGAACATGCTGGCAGCGGCAGCAGCTAGGATGGCCAGTATGATTGCAATCAGATAGCGCAAGAAGCACCTCCCGGCGGGCAACGACAAAGGGGCCGTGCCAGCAGCATTTATTTCACTTCCCAGAACCAGATCTCGCCCGCCTCGGCGTAGTTGGAATAATAGCCGAGCCAGGAAAACCATTCCATCAGCCACTTGGTGCTTGACCGGTAGCCGTTCCATACATCGATGTGGTCGCCGGTGGCACGGCTCTGGTCAGTTGAACGCCGCCAATAGTCCTGGATATAGATGACACCAGTGCGGCCGAACAGCTTGGGGTAAAAGTGCGCTGCTTCTGTCCCCGTAATTTTCTCACGCGGCGCAAAGCCCGGCAGATTTGCGCGGTTTATAACATTGGCGAGCTGGCTAGCGTTGATGAAGTGCATTTCGGAACGCGGGTGGACATGGCAATGCTCGCAGTTTGGCAATTGATCAGCCTGAACACCGGCGCGGCGCAGCGCCACCCCCATGCGAATGGCGCATTGGTTGTGAAAGACGGGATGGCCCTTCTTGATCTGCCGGCCTTCAAGATTGACAAGGTCTTTGGGCGCCATGCAGGGCGTCAATATACTCTCGTTGGTGGGATGACCGCGCCACAGATCGCGAAACATGACCATTATCGCAAACTCCCGATCGCGACGATTCCAGCTACGGCAACCAGCACCATGCCAATTGACCGCTCAAAGCCATTTTAACAGTCCATATGGCACCGGCAAGACAAGCAATATTCGTCCCCTCAAAGCCGATCCGCATCCAGCGCGCCAAGCTATAAGATCAGCAGACACCGTGATCAGCACCCGCTTGCTTTCCCGAGTTCTCGTTGACGAGACCGCACTATGAGCCGTCACGCTTTTTCCTGAGCCCGTCCCAGTAGGCAAGACGCTTTTTCAGCTCTCGTTCAAAGCCGCGTTCGGGTGGATCGTAAAACTGCGGGCGTTGGCCAATTTCATCGGGAAAGTAGTTCTGCCCGGAAAACCCCTCAGGTGCATCGTGGTCGTATTCGTACCCTTCGCCATAGCCTTCTGCGGCCATCAGCTTGGTGGGAGCATTGAGGATGATCTTCGGCGGGGCAAGCGAGCCGTTCTCCTTGGCCGCGCGCATGGCCG
>JBKEAX010000517.1:0-4885 GCA_047972825.1 Hyphomicrobiaceae bacterium
AGCTCGCAGGCATGGTTGAGACGGTGGTACTTGATGACTGCTATCACATGATAACGCTGGACCGGCAGCGTCATGTGGTTGTCGAACGCGCCGTTGAATTCGTCGATCGAATTGCGCATGCAGCCGCGCCGCGAGTCGTAACGCCAATGGCTAAACAGGCGGCTGGTGCTGAATAATAGGATTGACGTACAGATAGAAAAAAAGCCCGCGGCCATTGGGCGGGCTTTTTTGGTAGCGCTTCAAAGCAATGCGTGAGTTTTACGCCGGCACTGCCGGAGAATGACACACTGGAAACCGTGGGCTAATTCACAGTGCTTCACGGCAGCCGCCGGCGACGAGCGTTAACGGGTAGCTGATTGCGCCTTGTTACACTTTGGCAATGATGGTGGCGCTTTGGTCCACGTGAATGATTTGCTGAACATCCGAATGCCCTTGTACCCAATGAGGGTCAGGTTCCGGCCGGCAAGCTCGATAGCTGCATCATAGGATTGTCCAACCTTGGGATCATACACCCAGCCTCCGTCCAACGAACCGTCTGGCTGCCGCGCCAATCCACCAAGCACCTGCAGACCACAAATCGGGCGCTCACGGTTGCTCGGCTTGGGATTATATCCATCGGTCAAGGGTGTGCCGTTTTCGTCCAACGGGTCCTTGAGCCAAACGATGCGACCGCACAGGTTTGAGCCGCATTGGAAAATCTCAACGGCACCCTGGCGGGTATCATCGAACCATACACCGACCTCGCGAGGGCCTGCGCTTGCAGACGTTGCCAGCCCGGCAAATATCAGTGCGCCGGCAGACACCCACACGGCCCGCCGCAGTCGGGATGAGCCGGTGGGGGCGCGTGCTGGTGTGTCAAATGTGGATGTTGAACGGCGGGTGGAAAAAAGCGCTACAATCTGCATGATTTGCTTCGCTAATTGTTATTTTGGATGGACCGTTCCCAACACATCAAAGCGGCGAAACGGTGGAGTTGATACCCATTTCGCAAATTTGCTCGCATCAGGGTGCGGAAAGTTTGTTCATGGTAAGCACCAATATGGCAAGCCTTACGTGTTGAACTCGTTAACCCTTCGCCGGCTTAACCGGGCAAGCGCCGCATGTGCCTATCACGGTAACAGGTGTGACGTTGTGGCAGGCGCAGGATTAACGCCGCGATTACGCCGCACTTCAACTATTCATGATCGCGAGCGATATTGCTTTACGCGCGGGTCGACTTTGTCGTTTCAAGGCGCTGAATGCTGGCCATTGTCAGCTCGCCCCTCCATTCAAGGCCATTTGTGATGATTTTGACGCTTGCCTTCCGCAACTTGTTTCATGACCGCATCCGACTCGTCGTGACGCTGGTGGGCATCTTGTTCTCGATCGTTCTGGTGGCGGTGCAGCTTGGCCTGTATATGGGTTCCAGCCGAATGATCACGTCCAATATCGACCACACGGACGCGGATCTGTGGATCACGACATTCGGTGCGAAAAGCTTCGAGGATGGCGGCATGCTGCTGAAGTCAGGTGATCGCCATCAGGCCCTGGCAACGCCTGGCGTCGACAAGGTCGTGCCGCTTGTCGTGTCGTTTGCGGAGTGGCGCAAGCCAAGCGGGGGCTCGACGCGCGTGGTGGTTGTCGGCACCGATCCTGAGGACAAGGGGCTTGTCCCGTGGGGTTTTGAGAAGGGCACCTGGGCCGATGTCAGGGAGCCTGACGGCATTGCGGTCGACAGGTCATATCTCAAGGATCTGGACATCAGGGGCATCGGAGATACCGCGCAGGTTGCCGCCGGACGGGTTCGGGTCAAGGCGTTGACCGAGGGAATTCGCTCGTTTACGCAGTCTCCTTATGTCTACACAACCCTTGCAAGGGCGCGGGTGCTGTTGGCGGAACGGAGCACGGCGACAAGTTTCTTCCTGGTCAAACTGAAACCAGGCGCCAACCTTGAGCAGGTCAGGGACAATCTTCAAAACAGGCTGGAATCTGCCGAAGTCCTGACCAAATCCGAGTTCCGCGACCGCAGCCTGACGACGTGGCTGTTCAAGACTGGTGCTGGAATTGCCTTGATCGGCGGCGCGTTCCTGGGGCTTCTGGTCGGCACTGTGATCGTGGCGCAAACACTTTATTCCTCGACCAAGGACCATCTCAACGAGTTTGCAACCTTGCGCGCATTAGGGTCATCTTCGGGTTATATTCATAAGGTTATTCTGGGCCAGGCCGGTTTGAGCGCGGTGATCGGTTATGCATTAGGCATGGCGATTGCGCTTGCGGTGGTGCTGGCCAGCAGGGATTCACCGCTGCCACTGGTGATGACACCATGGCTTGCCGCCGTCCTGTTTGCCGTCACAGTGTTCATGTGCGCCATCTCAGCTATGTCGGCGATCATGAAGGTGACCAAGATAGATCCAGCCATGGTGTTCAACCGATGACAGGCCAATCCTCCGTACTTGAAGCCGTGGATGTCGTGAAGGAGCTTGGCTCCGGTGCCGGCAAGATCACGGCGCTGAAGGGTGTATCGCTTGGCCTTATGCCGGGCGAACTCACCTTGCTCATGGGGCCGTCAGGCTCGGGCAAGACAACGCTTCTGTCGATACTCGGCTGCATCATGACGCCGACGACGGGTCGCATCCGGGTTGCCGGACATGATACAGAGGGACTTAAAGCGGAGGAACTGGCTCGGCTCAGGCGAGAGCACATCGGCTTTATTTTCCAGTCCTACAATCTCTTCCCGACACTTTCAGCGTTGGAGAATGTTCGCATTGCGCTCGATGTTTGTGGCTTCAAGGGTTTCAAGGCTGCTGCACGTGCGGAAGAATGTCTGCGGGAAGTCGGCCTTGGCCACCGTTTGAAATACCATCCGGCAAATATGTCTGGCGGTGAGCAGCAGCGTGTTGCCGTCGCACGGGCAATCGCCACGTCGCCGTCTGTAATTCTTGCGGACGAGCCGACAGCGGCACTCGATACCGAGAACGGTCAGCAGGTGATGGCGTTGCTGTCGCGTATTGCCAAAGACCAGAACCGGTCTGTGCTGGTCGTTACCCACGATCCGCGCACGAAACCCTTCGCAGACCGCACCGTTAAGATCGAGGACGGTCTCATTGTTGACGAGGAGCGGCGCCCCGAGGGGCTTGACGCTCCCCAGATCACCGATCTCACAAAAAGGCGTAAGGCACATGGCTAAAATCGATTCCACCATTGCGACGATTGCAGTGGCCTTTGTGGCAGCCGCCGCGGTCAGCATGATGCTGCGCTGGCAGCCCAACACGAACACACCTTTTGCAGATGGAGCGGCCTCTAACACCGCAGCCAGTTCGGGTGAGAGCGCTAATTTGCGCGCGCAGCCGCAATGGGCTGCGTCGGCAACGGGTCGCATCGAACCCAAGGGCGGGCAAGTCAAACTTGCGGCGTCTGTCGAAGGTGAAATCGCAGCAGTCGCCGTTACAGCGCATCAGCAAGTGCAAAAGGGGGACCTGCTCGTCAGGATCGATGACGTCGACTATCTGTCGCGCATTGCCTCCGCTGAGGCGGAAGCCGAAGTTCGCCGCCGGGAGCGTGATGAAGAGGCTAAAACCGAAGACGCAAAGGTGAAGGAACGCCGCGATGCCAGTGATGCCGCCGAGGTTGCCGATCGTGCACTGTTTGCGGCGCGACAGGCGCTCGACAAGCGGCTGGAAACGCTTGCGCCTGGTGATGATACAACCGATCTGGTGAACTTGCGCCAGGCCGTGAAGGACAAAGAGCAAGTGGCAAGTGAAGCACGGCGACACGTGGAGAACGTTTCAGCGCGTGATGGCATGCCGTTGCCCGAGCGCCTGGAAGTGGCGCTTATTCAGGCGCGGTCAGACCTGCGTCTTGCCTATCAGGCGTTGGAGCGGACGCGGGTTCGTGCGCCTGCGAATGGAACCGTTCTTCGTGTGGATGCAAAAGCTGGCGAATTGGCTGCGCCGAGTTTGCCGACACCGCTGGTGACCTTTGGTGACCTGACGCAGATGGTGGTGCGCGCTGAAGTCGAGGAGCGTGATGTCAGCAAGGTTCGCATCGGTCAGCGTGTCGTGGTTCATTCGGATGCGTTTCCTGGCAAGGAATTCGCTGGCCATGTGACTGAAATTGCCTCTGCGCTTGGCAGCCCGAACATCGTCACGCGCGGTCCACGCAGGCCCGATGATGTCGACGTTCTGGAAGTCTTGGCGACGCTGGATGAAACAACCGATCTGGTTACTGGCCTGCGTGTGGATGTTTTCTTTGCGCATCCCGAAACTGCGGAAGCAAAAAAGTAAGACAGGCGTCTTGGCGTCGGGGTTCTTTGCCAGAGCATGTTCCGCCGAAGTGTGCAGCGGTTCGGCGTGAAGAACATGCTCCAGACCAAAGAGCCATGTTCCGCCGAAGTGTGCAGCGGTTCGGCAACCAAGAGCCTACAATGCAATTCACAACGGCCGGTTCAGCAGAACCGGCCGTTGTCGTTTTTAGCGGAATAAGGATGAAGGACTGCCGATTGACGCGTCTTCAAGCTGCCGCGTGCCGGGCTGCGGCATCAATCTGCGCCTTGAGTTCCGCTGGCATTCCCAGTCTCTGGGCAAGTTCTGCCAGGAACAATTGTTCTCCCCTGGTGTCGGGATCAATTGCAATGCGTGCGGCGGTATAGACCTGTACGGCTTCCTGCTCATTGCCCACAGCGCCTGCAAGACTGGCGGCCGAAGCGGGGGTGTTGAGTTCGTGTGCAAGGAACTCCTCAGCCCCGTCACCGAAGCCGACTTGTCCAAGGTTGCCAATGATTGATCTCTGTTCGTCGGGTGAGATGCGTCCGTCAGCGGCTGCGGCGGCGATCATGGCACGGATGTAGAGGGCAGCTTGCTGGTCGGTGGTGGCGGCGGGCTCAAAACCTGAGCCTGCAGGAGGCTCC
>JBKEAX010000089.1:0-2925 GCA_047972825.1 Hyphomicrobiaceae bacterium
ATTGTTATTGAGTCCGGACCCTAGTTGATCGATGTTGCAGCACGCTGGGTATCAACTAAGGCGCGATAAACGCCACACTAGGCCAATGATTTTGCTAGTGGCCTTCATGTCGCGCCAAAATTGTATGCGGTTGCGGCTATGTTTCAATTTTGGCGCGACAGGCCACTAGTGCATGTTCAGCCGAAGTGTACACGGTTCGGCGTGAAGAACACCGCGAGAAATAAAAGAAAATAGATCGCGTTCGCGATTCTGTGAAACGTGAACGCGATCTAGCCGGTTTCGAAGTGAGGGCATATACGCCGCTGCCAGTGGCTTGAAACCACCAGCCAGGTAATTGAACGGAAATACTTGAACATGACTGCTGCTGTGCAAAAGAAGCTCAATGAAAACGATATCGCGGCACTGATGCGCGATATGGGACGTGCTGCGCGCATTGCGGCAGCGGAACTGGCGATTGCACCGCGTGAAGCCAAGGATGTGGCGCTTTCAACCGCCGCCGAAGAATTGCGCAAGCACACAGCAGAAATCCTCGACGCCAACGCACGCGATATTTCAGCTGCTGAAGATGCAGGTAGGCCGGCGTCCTACATCGACAGACTGATGCTCGACCCTGGACGCATTGAAGGCATCGCCAAGGGCCTGGAAATGATCGCGGGGCTCGACGATCCTATCGGCACCGTGCTGGCGGAATGGACGCGGCCTAACGGCCTCAAGATCCAGCGTGTGCGCGTGCCGTTGGGCGTGATTGGGATCATCTATGAAAGCCGGCCCAACGTGACGGCTGATGCAGGGGCGCTCAGCCTCAAGGCGGGCAATGCCGCAATCCTGCGTGGCGGCTCAGACAGCCATGCGACAAGTCTGGCAATTCTCACCTGCCTGCGTCATGGCCTGAGTGCTGCTGGATTGCCGCTGGACGCCATCCAATTGGTGCCCACGACCGATCGCGAAGCTGTTGGCCAAATGCTTACCGGATTGAATGGCACGATTGACGTGATCGTTCCTCGCGGTGGCAGGAGCCTAGTCGAGCGCGTGCAAAAGGAGGCCCGGGTTCCCGTGTTCGCGCATCTTGAGGGCATTTGCCACACCTATGTCGATCGTGGCGCGGATATCGATATGGCGAAGGAGATTGTCGTCAATGCCAAGATGCGGCGTACGGGCGTATGCGGCGCGACAGAGTGCCTGCTGATCGACAAGAATGCCGATGACGACTATGTCACGCCTCTGGTTGCTGCCCTGCAAGAGGCGGGGTGCGAGGTGCGTGGCGATACGACCATCCAGAAGGCTGTTCCTGGCATCAAGGCCGCTAGCGAGGACGATTGGGGCCGCGAATTCCTCGACGCCATCATCGCAGTGAAAATGGTTGACGGTGTTGACGGAGCCATTGCCCACATCGCCCGTTATGGCTCACAGCATACCGATGCCATCATTACCGAATGCGTGGGTACTGCCGAGCGCTTCCTCAACCGGGTTGATTCCGCCATTGTCTTACATAACGCCTCGACCCAGTTTGCAGACGGCGGCGAATTCGGCATGGGGGCAGAGATTGGCATTGCCACAGGCAAAATGCACGCGCGGGGACCGGTCGGCGTCGAGCAGTTGACGAGTTTCAAGTACATGGTGCGCGGCAGCGGGCAGATCCGGCCGAAGTAAACCGGCATCCTTCTGTGAGGATTTTTCACGGATGAATCGCTGCGCTCTTTTGCGCGGCATGCATCAGTCTTCGCGATAAACCCGCTCGCGCCGTTCGTGACGCTCCTGTGCTTCCACTGAGAGCGTAGCGATTGGCCTGGCGTCAAGACGCTTCAAGCCGATCGGCTCGCCTGTCTCTTCGCAATAGCCGTAGCTTCCGTCCTCGATACGGGCGAGCGCTGCATCAATCTTGTTGATCAGTTTGCGCTGCCGGTCACGCGCGCGCAGTTCAAGCGCACGGTCCGTTTCCGAGGTTGCACGGTCCGCCAGATCGGCGTGCTGCGTGGAATCCTCATGCAGGCCGGCCAACGTCTCGCGCGTCTGACGGATGATGTCTTCCTTCCACGTCTTCAGCTTCTCGCGGAAATAGGCGCGCTGGCGCTGGTTCATGAAGGGCTCGTCATCGGACGGCCGGTAATCAGGGTCGAGTTTGACTTCGCCACCCTTCTTTTTGGAACCCGTGCTCAAGAATTTCTCCCTGGCTGCCGTTGCATGGTTTCGTCCCGAAGGCTTAATCGCCGTATGAGATATTGGATTCGCATTTGCTTCACCATTGGTATTGGCTTGTGCGGCTCCGGTTGCAGCTGTAGCTGCGGTTTTGGCCATGGATGTGGTCTTGGCCCTGCTCATAGGCGGCCTCCACACAATGCTTCATCTCATCCGATTCGGACTTTTCGGCGGTTCATAGTCCGTGTGCGGTTTAAAATCCACCGGGACGCTATCGGAATTTGACCTCAAGGCCCGGTGCGGCAGCTGCAGCAAATTTCGTGCCTCCTATGTCGGTCAAGCCTGCCGATGTCAAGCACAACCCGATGGGCGGACAGCACATTTTCCGGTGTATTAGCCATGTGCGTTGGTATCCACGACACGAAAGCCGCCAAACTCGCGTAATTTTTTGCTATCTGGACGAAATTGTAAAAAGTTGTTAGCCGCGAAATCCAGGGCTGGCTGTCATGCATTCGACTGCTTCAGCACGATCTAGCTCCTTGTTTCTCGCTGTGTTCTTCACGGCTCTACCGCTGCACACTTCGGCTAAACATGCTCTTTCGTATGAAGCATGTTTTTCACGCCGAACCGCTCCACACTTCGGCTAAACATGCTCTAGGACCTGCGAGAGCCCGCCAACGGGCGTGCAGACATATATCAGAGGTGGGCATGAAGTTTTCTGGCACCAAGTCTTACGTCGCGACCGATGATCTGAAAGTCGCCGTCAACGCTGCAATCACGCTTGAGCGG
>JBKEAX010000090.1:0-6463 GCA_047972825.1 Hyphomicrobiaceae bacterium
CGGAAGACGCGGAAGAGATTGGCTGCCTCGCGGAAGTCAACCGTGCACGCGACATCATATCTCGTGGCACGGGGGCAGACCGGCAACTGGCCGCGCTGGAAGGCGCGCTTGGGCGCGGTGAAAGCCGCGAGGACGCGATGAAGCAGGTTGTAGACATGCTGATCGCAGAAACAGTTCTGGGTCTTTAGAGCGCCGCTGCGTGCTGCATCGCCCTCCTGCTGGCTCAAATCCACCGCTTGAGAAACAGAATTGAATCACGATTGTCGCCCGGCGCTCTAGATCGCGTTCACTTTTCACGGAACCGCGAACGCGCTCTATGTCCTTTTAGTTTCTCGCGGTGTTCTTCACGCCGAACCGCGTACACTTCGGCTGAACATGCTCTTGTCTCTGGAGCATGTTGTGACCGGTCAGCGGCGGTGCAACTCGGCTTCTATGGTGATGCGGATTTCATCAGAGACCAGTGGAACTGAACGCGTGATGCCGAAATCCGAACGCAGTATCTGCGTGCGGGCGGAAAACCCTAAAGCGTAGACCCCTGCGTATACCGGGTTGACCTTCGACAGCGGATGCTCCCCGGCAAAATTCCAAACAACCGACAAGGTCACCGGCCGGGTCACGCCGTTCAAGCTCAACTCACCGGAGACGTTGGCGGTCTTCGCCGTCGTCATCGTGATGCCCGTACTCCTGAACAGCATGTCGGGATATTCAGCGATGTTCAGATAATCCGGTGTCTTCAACAAGACATCGTCGAGAGCGGGCACGCTTGTCGTCAGGCTTTTTAGCGGAATGCGAACATTGATCGTGCTCGTGTCGGGCGCTTCACCATCGAAAATGACTTCACCATCCAGCTCCGTAAAGCGGCCGGATTGGCGGGACAGCCCCAAATGATCCCAACTGAAACGAACCTCGGTGTGTTGCTTGTCGAATGAATAGGATACCGGCACAGCGTAGGCATTCGCCATGCCTGCAACGGCGAAAAACAATACGCCAACGAAGCCCAGAAGCTGACGCGCAAACCGGTCCCATGAGACTGGCTCATTCCTAGCAACTGCCATGGCGTTCACCTGCGTCTCTCCCTGCCTGGTCATTCAATACACATTGCGTATCAGCGCTAACCACTGCACATGACATAAACGTGGCGGGCATGAACAGGCGCTGTGGAATATCTGCAAAAGCTCCTAAAGCCCTGCTGCCATACCGCCATCAACCATCAACTCTGATCCCGTGACAAACTGCGAATCGTCACTTGCAAAGAACAGTGCCGCACGGGCGATGTCCTCACCGGTCCCAAAGCGCCGCATGGGGGTCTGATCGAGCAGCGCCTTGCGGATCGCCGGATTGCGCAGCACGCGCTCGGTCAGTGCCGTTTCAATAAATCCAGGTGAAAGCGTATTCACACGGATTGCAAAGGGCGCATATTCGACTGCCAGCGCACGTGTCAGAGCCGCTACCGCGCCCTTGGTCGCCGAATATGCCGCCAACTGCCGCAAGCCACGATGCCCCATGATCGAGGCGACGTTGATGAGCGAGCCCTGCCCCGACGCTTTCAGCAGGGGAAAAGCATCGCGGGCGATCCGCACGACGCCGTCAAGATTGACCTCGCGCAGGCGGACCCATTCCTCGTCGGTTAGGTGGCGGAAATCCGCACGCACGTTGATGCCGGCATTGTTGACCACCACGTCAGCTTTGCCGTGGTTTGTTTCAAGCGTGCGGATCAGCGCGGTCACGTCCTGCCCTCGTGTGACATCAACAGCCATGGCCGTTGCCACCTGTCCTCGCGCGGTTATGGCAGCGGCGGCGGCTTCTGCGGCATCTCCATCAACATCGGCGATATAGACATGCGCCCCTTCGACCGCGAAATGATCAGCGATGGACTGCCCGATACCGCCGCCGGAACCTGTGACAACAGCGATCTTACCTTCAAGTCTCGACATTGCATTCCACGTTTGTCACTGCGCGACACGATACATTCTGTGGCAGAGATGGAGCGTTGTTGCTAGGCGGGTGGTGAACAAGACAAACAAATGCAACGCTCTGCTCTCCGTCTATGGGCGTTTATTGCGCATCGTTACCAGCTCTTCCGCAGCGCTTGGATGCAGCGGCATGGTGCGATCAAAGTCAGCTTTCTTTGCGCCCAGCCGCATGGCGATCGCGGCCATCTGCACAATTTCAGCAGCGTCGGGACCGAACACATGACAACCAACGACGCGTTGAGATTCGCTATCGACGATCAGTTTCATCATGGTGCGTTCCTCGCGGCCCGCCAGGGTGACACGCATGGGCCGGAACCGCGAGATATAGATATCGAGTGCGTGCGCACGCTCGGCCGCAAGGTGCTCCGGCAGTCCCACCGTACCAATCTCTGGCGTGGAGAACACCGCTGTCGGGATCATTTCGTAATCAACGTCGCGCGGCAAACCACCAAACTCGCGGTCGGCAAAGGCATGTCCGTCGCGGATCGCCACAGGTGTCAGCTGCGGCCTATCGGTCACGTCGCCGACGGCATAAATGGAAGGCACGCTGGAGCGGAACTCATCGTCAACGACGATGTGGCCATTCCAGCCGCACGTGATGCCCACAGCATCAAGCCCAAGGCCCTTGATCTTTGGAACCCGACCCGTTGCATACATCACTTCGTCGGTTTCCAGAACAGCGCCGTTATCGAGGTACACGCGCTTAACACCTTTCGCCACTTCAACGCGCGGTATCGTATGCCCAGTCATAATGCGGATGCCCTTTGCCCGATAGGCTTGCGTCAACGCATCGCGCAGATCCTCGTCGAACCCACGCAGTATTTTATCACCGCGATAGACAAGCGATGTCTCACTTCCCAGGCCCGCAAATATTCCAGCGAACTCGACCGCAATATAACCGCCGCCGACGATGATGATACGTTGCGGCTGTTGTTCGAGGTGAAACGCCTGGTCGGATGTAATGACGTGCTGGCGACCAACCAGGTTCGGCTCAACGTAAGGCGCGCCGCCTGTGGCGACGAGAATCTTATCTGCGTGCACCTCTTGTCCGGAGGGTTCCAGCTTGATCGAATTCGGGCCCGTCAAGACAGCGCGCTGCGAAAAAAGTGACACGCCTGCGTTCTGTAGCGTGCCCTGATAGAGGCCTTCAAGGCGCGCTATTTCCTTGTCCTTGGCGGCGATAAGATCCGGCCAACTGAAGCGGGGAGGCTTGATGCTCCAGCCGAAACCTTCAGCATCGGCGAAATCGTCTGCAAAGCGGCTGGCATAGACGAGTAGTTTTTTGGGCACACATCCACGGATGACACAGGTGCCACCGTAGCGGTCGTCTTCGGCAAGGCCGACGCGAGCGCCATGACCGGATGCAATCCGGGCAGCTCTGACCCCGCCAGAGCCGCCACCGATTACAAAAAGATCAAAGTTTTTTTCCGTCATACCGCCCGCTAAAATCTATCGATCCATACAGCTTCAGGAATACCCTGTCTCAACAACCGCAGCTTAGGGGCCGGGCCCTAGGGCCCAGACCCTAGAGGGCGACGATAGACTTGTGCATGACACTCCGAGGTCATCTCTGCGCCTTTTGCTGCAAACCTTAAGGTTTTTTCTTTTCCTGCTCGATAGCCTTGAGTTCACGAACCACCATCAGTGCATATTTCTGGCCAATCGCGGCACCCTGCTGCATCAATTGCGGCATTATACTAATGAATTTGGCACCGGTGCCCGATTTATAGAAGGTGGAGATCTGTCGCAGTTCTTCTGCGGTAAAGCGCGCCGCGTACAGGCTGGCGAACTCTGCGACCATCTGCTCGCGATAGGCCCCGAACCGTTCCGTGAAAGTTTTAAATGCTTCTTCAGTTGCTTTAGCGGAAGCCTTGTTTCCAACTTCATTGGCCCCGGCCCCCGCACCCTTCTTCATAACGTCGAGCATGAGTTCAATCTGTTTTCTTGCGCCCGTGACTTCAATCAGCTCCTTGGCCGCCTCCAAACGTTCCGGGTCGATGGCAACGCCTGCTTGTTGCGAAGAAGCCCCCGGCGCCACATTTTCCTGGCCTGACGCGGGCTGCCACAGCAGAACCAGGCAAACAATCGCAACACCAGTTTTGTATGCAAACGACATTCACAATCTCCTCAGCTAATGTTCATGATCTCTTGAGCATGTTTAGCTGAAGTGTGGTGCGGTTCAGCGTCAAACACATGCCCAACTCAAGTTTATTGAGCCCGTTCGCTATTCCAGGAAACGTGAACGGTCTCTTGTAATGATCGAAGACAAAGCCCCGAGCGCCACGGCAGCCATTACGCCGGCTACACGTGCACACGCGGCACCTCATCCGTTCTGATTTGGTTGATTACTCACCCATTTCTGCCTGCCCCGCCAAACGCTACTTCTGGGTGCTCAATGCGGCGCCTTGATGGACGGCTTGGAGAACTTCGGCTTGGAATTTGTTCATGCGCTGCGCAATGAGCCCACCAAGCTCGGGCATAATCTGGTTGTATTTGCGGCCAGCGGCGCTTTGCTGGAACTGTGCGATCGCCTGCATCTCTTGCGGTGTGAAGTTACGCGCATAGAACTGCACGGCAATATTGTTCATTTCGGACAGGAACTTTTGGACACGCTCCCCGTTGGGATCCAGTTCTCGATCCGTGTATGCTGTAAAGCCGACAGCCTTTTGCGGTTCGTTTGCCCTGATCCGCATTATCAGGGCCTGCTTCAACCGCTCGATAGAAGCCAACGTCTGGCCACGTGCATCCATGGCTTTGACGAGAGCCTCCGCTGCAGCAACATGTTTTGCATCGGGTTCAGGCGTTGCCTGCGGCTGCGCTTGCTGCTGCGACGATGGCTGTTGCGCGTATGCAGGGTTGGAGAGCGCCAAAGCGGTTGTCACTATAAAAGCCAGGGGGATGCGGTTCAACGCAGGCATCTTTTACTCCTTAAGCGGCAGGGCTAGATCACGTTCACTTTTCACGGAATCGCGAACGCGATCTATTTTCTTTCATTTTTCGCCGTGTTCTTCACGCCGAACCGCGTACACTTCGGCTGAACATGCTCTAGAGTGGATTGTTATCAGTTTGGAACCCATACCCTAATTCAGGGTGTTATCCGGTGCAGCCTCACAATTCCATCCATGCCAACCGATATTGACAAGCGATACGGCCGTATAACTACCGGCTGGGTTAATGGGTCTACAAGGGTTCCGCCCCTACTCAACGCGCGCCATCAAAGCGGTGGATCTCCGCTTTTTTCTACTTCTTTTCGCCGCCGTCGGAATCCTTGTTTTCGGGGTCGTCTTCATCGTCGTCCCAGTGTTCCTCGTCGTCGTCTTCGACATTCCAATCTTCATCGAGGGCTTCATCGTCGTCGAAGCTGGCTTCCAGCACCTCAACACCATCAGGGCCAGCGATAATTGCAATATCGGCAACGCCGATGAACAAGCCACTCTCAACAACGCCAGGTATCATTTTCAATGCCTGCTCAAGGTCCTCGGGATAAGCGATCGCGCCGTAGTGCGCATCGACAATCAGATTACCGTTGTCGGTCTGGAATGGCTCGCCCGTGGCCGTGGTTCTGACCTTGAGCTCGCCCACACAACCGCTGTCCTCTCCCATCATCTCAATCATTCCAAGCGTTGCTTGCAATCCAAACGGAATGACTTCAATGGGTAGCGGAAATTTACCAAGCATTTCGACGCGCTTTGAAGCATCGGCAATGACGATCATGCGGTCTGACGCCGTGGCGACAATCTTCTCGCGAAGCAGTGCGCCACCGCCACCCTTGATGAGGTGCAAATGGTCGTTCAACTCGTCGGCACCGTCTATGGTGAGGTCGAGAAAGGGCTCCGCATCGAGCGTTGTCAGGCGAATGCCCAGGCTCTCGGCCTGATTTCGTGTCGCCTCTGAGGTTGGCACTGCGACAATATCAAGCCCCTCAGCGACGCGCTTGCCCAAAAGATTGACGAATGCCGCCGCGGTCGAGCCTGTCCCCAGCCCCAGTTTCATACCCGGCTCAATGAATTCCAATGCGCGCTCCGCCGCCATTTGCTTCAAGTCATCGGCACTCATGGCACCATCTCCTCCAGAACGAATCAATTGGCGCGGTGCGCCGGATCGGGCGAACACTTACCGCTTTGTGCAGGCCGCGAGAAGCTCATTTTTCGCCAATCACAGGCGTTATGATATTCCCGCAGAACCGCATATATTCATGTGTTGCACGAGCAAGCAGCATGAGCTGTCACAACGCCGTCACAAGCCTCCCATCATCACATATTTGATTTCGACGAACTCCTCGATGCCGTGACGGGAACCCTCCCGCCCGAGGCCGGATTCCTTGACGCCACCGAAGGGCGCCACCTCGGTTGACACGACACCTTCGTTGACGCCCACAATCCCGAACTGGAGCGCCTCGGCAACACGCCAAACGCGGCCAATATCGCGTGCGTAGAAATATGCTGCCAAGCCGTACTGCGTGGCATTGGCCTGGGTAACGACCTCGGCTT
>JBKEAX010000587.1:0-2602 GCA_047972825.1 Hyphomicrobiaceae bacterium
GTTGCTTGCGAACGAATTACGGCACCGTCCTACTATGGCTGTGTCGGCGCGCGCAGCAAACGCTCGGCCAGCATGCCAGCAAGTACGAGGAGTTTATGGCAGTTCAGATGCGAAGGTCACGTAAGGCTGCTCGGCAAGCCGGCTGTTGCTATAACGCTCGTCGTTGGAAACCTCTTCGCCAACCCAATCTGGCAAGGAAAACGCCTGCGTTGCGCAGGTCAGCTCCACTTCGGCAAGTACCAGTCCGGCGTTGTCGCCTTCAAAGATGTCAACTTCCCAGTTCATGCCTTCATATGGAACGAAGTGTCGAACCTTGCTGACAAGGCTGCTCACGCGAAGCTTTAGCATGGATCGCGCGTCTTCCATGGGCAGCGGATACTCGAATTCTTCGCGTGACGTGGTGGGTCCCTTGGACTTGATCGTCAGCCGCGCTTCAGTGTCATCAGTTAGGCGAACACGCACCGAAGAGTTGGCGGTGTTGGCCAGGTAGGCCTGCATGATCTTGCGGGAACTGACGGCAAGCGGCTGCCATGCATCGCTTGTGATAAGAAACTTGCGTTCGATCTCCACCGCCATGGCCAAATTTCCAGTTTCTGGAGCGAGCTCGCAATGCGCCTCGATGTTGTTCAATGCATAACCTGGAAGAGTACTCAGCGCCTATGCATTTTCGATGTCATGGACACGGCTTGTTCGTCCATTTACCTCATGCAGGAGGCATGTCGAAGGGAGCTTTGTCAAACCCCGCTCCCAAAAAGCCAAAAACGCCGGCATGAGTGCCGACGTTTCCAGATGACTTTGTTGCAAACACAGTGTTGCAAGATGCTGCGATCAAGCCAATTCATGCATCTTGAACATCAGCCCGCCCTTGGGCGTCAGCGTAACCGTGGCGTTGATGCCGGCGGGATTGGGCCCGACGTATTCGGGGCGGAAACGGCGCAAGAGCAGAGCCAGGGCCAGCGTGTTCTCAACCTGGCTCATGGCGCCACCGATACAGGATCGCTTGCCCGCGCCAAACGGAATGTAGGAGTACTTAACTTGGCGCTTTGATTTATCCATCCAACGCTCGGGCCGGAATTCCTCCGGTTCGTCCCAGAAACGCGGGTTGTGGTGTGCGGAATAGCCGAACACAACGACACGGTCGCCTGCGTTGATCTTGAAGCCAGCGATTTCGTCGTCGTTTGCCGCAACACGGATAAGTCCCCACACAGGTGGGTAAAGGCGCATCGTTTCCTGGATGACTGAGCGGGTGTAGATCAGCGCCGTATAATCAGCCGCGGTCGGCTCGCGATCACCCAGCACTTCTTCGCTTTCCTTGATGACGCGCTTGGCCGCCTCAGGATGGTTCGAAAGAAGATAGAGCGACCATGCCAGGGTAAGAGCCGTAGTCTCCGTGCCGGCCCACAAATATTGCTTGATCTCGTCAATGGCCTGCTGCTCGTCGAACTCGGGGATGTTCGGATCAGCAACGCAATTCTCGATGAGCTTCAACAGGGTCTTTTCCCGGTGATCGCGCGGCAGGGCTGCGATAACCGCCGGTGGCACGTCAGCCCAGGCCTGCATGGCCTTGGCCGCGTCGAACTCCGTTGCCTCATAGAGGTCACCAGACTTCTTCTTTTCACGGATGCCCTTGTGCTCCTGCACGTTGGTGTAGGTCTTCACGTATTTGAAGACCACATGCGGGTTGAAAGGCATGTCACGGTCGAACATCGCCTTACAGATCATGTCCGCAGCGAGCGTCCAGGTTTGTTCAACCATCTCAAACGATTGGCCTGATTTCGCGTATTCCGCCCACTGATCCATCTTCTGTTTGATGGCGGCAGTAAAGAAGGGGATGTAATCGGCAAACGCATCAGGATGGAAGGCAGGCTGCTGCGGCATGCGAATCTTCTGCCATAGCGCGCCGTCATTGGTGATCATCGACTTGCCGAAAATAGGCTTTAGACCATCAAAGTACTTGATGTAGTTGTCGGCTTTGGAAACCAGCACGTGCTTGAACAATTCGGGCTCGGAAACCAGCACGACGCGCTCTGACCCCATGTTGACAGGGATAACCGGCCCATACCGCTCAGCCATCTTCAACAAGATCGCCATGGGATTGTCGGTATTGCCTTTGAGCAGAGGCGTAAGTTTGAACCAGATGCTTTCTTCTTCGCCAAGCAGCCGAGCGTGTGTCTCGATGGCGTTCATTTTCTTTTTTGCCTCCAAACCATGTGCCACCAGCCCCTGGCCGTGACGCAGTTCCGGACCAACTCACCACCTCCTCTAGGCCGCCTGGGTCGAGGTGCGCCTCCCAAGGGCTCACAAGCTCGGCATTTATACCATCGGCCGGTCTTTTGGCGGTTTCCTAAATGCCACGGGGAGCAAGCAGGTCCCCTTTATAAACGAAGGAGAATAGCCGCTCCCTACCACCGCAGATCAGTCTGAGTCCATGCGACCAGTCAAGTCGACGCAACTTTTATCCTGGCAACGGGGAATCGGGCCACGCATACTTCGTTTAACCGGCCGTGGGAGGCGCGGCGATGCCTATGACAGGGCTAGGTTAATCTGTGCTCGAAAAGGGTCCCAGACTGGCAAGGGCGATTGATCCAACACATGAATTTCA
>JBKEAX010000605.1:0-2640 GCA_047972825.1 Hyphomicrobiaceae bacterium
TAGAGCATGTTTAGCTGAAGTGTGGAGCGGTTCAGCGTGAAAAACATGCTCCAGAGACAAGAGCATGTTTAGCTGAAGTGTACGTGGTTCGGCGTGAAGAACATGGCGAGAAATAAAAGACATCTGCACGTTCGCGATCCCGAGAGAAGAGCCCGGCCCCTAGACAAGCGGGTAGGTCTTTACTGGCGCATGCAACTCGACTTGCGTTGCGCCGGGCTGATTGTGCCAGTCGGCGAAATTACGCATCTCACCGCTGTCGCGCAGATGTCGCAGATGGTTGAGGTTTACCGTTGCGGTGATCCAGCCGGGCTTGTTGATCTCGCCTTCGGCAACGATGCCGTCGTCGGACACACCGAACTCTGCGGGCACGAAGATGCCCGCTGCACCCGTATTGACGTCAACGGCGGCACTCCACAGGGCATCGCCGATTGTTGGACTGGTGATGGTGACAATTTGGTTTTCCAGTGCGCGGGCGCGGGCGCCGGTGCGCACGCGATGGTAGCCGGAGATGCGTTCTGTACATTGCGGTACGAGCACAACTTCCGCGCCCTTGGCGGCCATCAGGCGCGAGAAGTAGGGAAATTCGCTATCGTAGCAGATTGAGGTGCCGATGGTCCCGATGCTGGTTTCAAAGACGGCAACTTCGGTTCCTGCCGTGAGATTCCAGTCGCGTTCGAACGGCGTCAAAATCAGCTTGTTCTGAGTGCCGACCGCACCTGATGGTGTTACCAACTGGGCGGCGTTGACATAACCGCCATCTTTTAATCTTGCCGGGCCGCTGCCAATCAGAATGTGGACCTTGTGTTGGCGCGCCAGTTCAGCATGGAAGGCTATCCGGTCGTCTGCAAGACGGGCGACGGCTTCCAGTGTTGCGGCAAGACTGCCATAAACCTCGGGCCCGAGGGCATGGGCCTGTTCAATGGCACCGTATTCAGGAAACACCAGAAGTTCAGCGCCGGTCTTGGCGCCTTCGCTCACCCACGCGCGGATCTTGTCGCGCCACGCTTCCAGGCTCGTGACGGCATCAATGGGGTATTGGGCACTGGCGACTGTCAGGGTGTCTTTCATTGCGGGCTAAATGTTCCACACGGGCCTATAAGGTTCTCATCCAGAACTGCAGCGGTTTTGACGTTTCCTCGTCCTGATCGACATCCTTCCACTTGAAATGTGCAACGAGGCCATCAACTGGGGCGTAGCCGCGCTTGGTCCAGAAGCCGTCCAATGCGCGATACTCCTTGGGCTTCAGCGGATGATCGTCGGGGCGGACGACACGGCAGAAGGTGGAGTGCTTGCACCCGCCCAGCTTTTTGGCCTGTGCCTCGCGATGATCGAAGAAGGCGTGGCCGACGCCCCCGCCGCGATGCGTGGGGAGCAGGACGCTCTCGCCACAGTAAAAAACCTCAGCCAGTGTGAAGCCTGCAGACTCAAATGGCTCTTTGAACTCGTCATCAGCATAACCCATGGGAAGTCCAGTAGATGCGCCAACGATTTTTTCGCCGTCGCAGGCCACGACACAGACTGCGCCTGGTGCTGCAGCGAACGTGGCCAGATAGTCCTGTTCATAGTCCAGAGAACCATCGTAGAGATAGGGCCAGTCGCGGAAGACTTCCATCCGCAGGCGGGCAAGATCAGGCAGCACGTCCTTGATGGCAGCACCAGTCAGGGAGGTGACCTTAAGGCTCATGCCTTGACCTCTTGCACCTTGTTGTCTTTGCCGAGCAGGATCACGGTTGGCGTGAATTCTCGTGCTTTTTTGGGTTTCATGGCCGCATAGGCGCAGATGATGAGCTTATCGCCGGTACAAGCCTTGCGGGCAGCAGCACCGTTGAGACCGATTTCGCCAGATCCCTTCTTGCCTTCAATGACGTAGGTCGCAAAGCGTTCGCCGTTGTCGATATTGTATATCTCGACGCGCTCGTTGATGAGGAGACCGGACGCTTCGATCAGGTTGGCGTCTATGGATATAGAGCCTTCGTAGTTGAGATCGCATTCGGTCACGGTGGCGCGATGCAGCTTGCATTTCAGCATCGTCAGCAGCATGTCCGGTTCCTTTTGAGTAATGTCGTTAAGCTCTGTGGCGGCCTGGATATGGATTTATTCAATCCAGATGCGGCTTGATGCCGTACCGTACCGTTCCAGTATGGTGGGTGGGATTTATCCGTTTAGCCAGCGACCTGGGCAATCCAATCAGTCAGGTTGTAATATGTGGTTACGCGAGAGATCTTACCATCTCGTATGGCAAAAAATGTGCCTGCCGGAAGCCGGTAGGTCTGGCCGTTGGCCTCGGGAAGTCCGGAATCGGTGTTCAGATAGGTGCCATTAACGTTGAATTCGGCGGCTGCGCGCGTACCGTCATCGTTAACCATGACTGAGATGTCTTCGAGACGCTCTTTGTAGTGGTGCTCCATGCGGGCGTTGAAGGCATTGAATTGCTCAATGCCCTGGCGGCGCGCACCTTGGTTGACGTCGTGGACAACGTCGTCTGCCAAGCAGGCCAGCATGCCTTCGCTATCGCCTCGATTGAAAGCATCGTAATAGCGGGTAATGAGGGTTTGCGTCTCGCTGCGGCTCATATCTCGTATCTCCTTGTCCGCAGCCTGCGGCAGCTACGGCTATTTGCCGGTGCCAATAGCAGATCCA
>JBKEAX010000107.1:0-4394 GCA_047972825.1 Hyphomicrobiaceae bacterium
CGAATGGCCTCATGTACGGTCTCGACGTCTTCAACCGTCGGCGTCAAACCTGTACCAATCGCCCAGACCGGTTCGTAGGCGATGACCGTATTCTCGGCGGTTGCATCACCCGGAAGCGACCCTTCGAGTTGCCGTCGCACCACTTCAAGCGTCAACTGCGCGTTGCGTTGGCCTTCCGTTTCACCAACACAAACGATCGCCACAAGCCCCGACCTGTGGGCAGCATCCACCTTGGCAAGTACATCCCGGTCAAGTTCGCCGTGATCGGCCCGGCGCTCCGAATGCCCCACAATCACGGCCCCAGCGCCGGCATCTTTCAACATTTCGGCCGAAATATCGCCTGTGTGGGCCCCTGAAACCGCTGCGTGGCAATCCTGCCCCCCAACCAGCAGAGGGCTTTCACCCGTCAGTTCAGCCAGCACCATGAGCAAGGACGCAGGCGGGCAAATCATGACGTCCGTATCAGCGGAGAAATCCGCAGCTGCGACGGCATCGCGAACTGCAAGCGCCTCCTCCAAAGCCACCTTGAGCCCGTTCATCTTCCAATTTCCTGCAACCAGGGGCCGAATTGCGGGCTTCTCGCTCATGACGTCCAAACTCCTTGTTTTAAATCCGCGATTTCTTACTTCCGCTGAACATCTGGTATCAATACCCCCAACATGCCGCGAGCGGAACACTGGCAGCAATGCGACATTCCTGGCCCCCAGCCAAACCGTGAGCAATTTCCCCGCCATGGCCCGGTCTTTGGTGGCTAGGCACATGACTTTGATGACAACCACTGGGATGTAATGCTCCCCACCCTTGCTTTCGCCAGCTGCCTGCGCTTCATATGGCGCGTCATATCATGAGCCTCCGCCCGAAGCGCCCGGTTTTCGACCTTTCCGGTATGCGGCGAATCGGAGCGGAACCAGCCGTTACACCGCCGCACTGACTGCGGTCCAACCACCAGGAAAGACGAACCTCTATGCTTGATGCCTTGCGCCGCGGTTCTCAGGGAATCATCGTCAAACTCTTGCTCGCCGTTCTTATCCTCAGTTTTGCCGTATGGGGCATTGCCGACGTGTTCACAGGCTTCAGCCGCGGCTCCCTTGCCGAAGTCGGCGAAGTCCAGATCTCAGAGGACGACTATCAACGCGCGTTCCAGAATGAACTGAATGCTCTTTCCTACAGAGCAGGCCGCCGTATCACCGGCGAACAGGCACGCGCCTTCGGTCTCGATACGCAAGTGTTGAACCGGTTGATTGGCTGGGCCGCCGTCGATACGCACGCCAATGAACTCAACCTGGCTCTCAGCGACAAAGCAATCGCGGAGGGATTACAGCGTGATCCCGCTTTCCAAGGACCAGACGGCAAATATTCGCCCAGCGCCATTGATGGCGTTATGCGCCAGCTCAACTTGTCCGAGCAGGGCTTTATCGCTCTGCGGCGACGCGAAGAACTGCGCCGCCAGATCACCGCAACACTTGCAGACAGCGTGGTCGTGCCCGATGCAATGATCGAGACACTGCACGCCTACACCGACGAAACGCGCGTTCTTTCATTCCTGCGCATCGACCCCGACAAGGTCGTCAACATCACCGCTCCTGACGACGCAAAACTCAAAGAGACGTACGACACCAACAAGAGCCAGTTCGCCACCAGGCCCAGCCGCCACCTCGCAGTCCTGCTGGCATCACTCGAAGGTGCCAAGAAAACTGTTTCAGTATCAACTGAAGAAGCAAAACAAGCCTACGAACAGGAAAAGGCAACCTACGACACACCTGAAAAGCGGCGCATACAGCAAATTGCGTTTCCCGATGCAGCCGCCGCAGAAGCTGCCAAGAAAGCGATAGATGGAGGCCAAAGCTTCGCTGATGCAGCCAAGGCTGCAGGCGCCAAGGAAACCGACATAGACCTGGGGCTCGTCACCAAGGCACAGCTATATGACCCCAACATACGCGATGCAGCGTTCGGGCTCGAAAAAGACAAAATTTCCGCACCCGTCGAGGGCCGCTTTACAACCGTGTTGCTGCGCGTAACCGCTATTGAAGCTGGAACCCAAAGCACGTTCGAAGAGGTCAAGACGAAGGTGATCGACAAGATTGCCACGGAAAAAGCGCGCGTTGAAATGCAGAAACTTCACAATGCGGTCGAGGATGGCCGTGCTGCCGGGCATCCATTGAAAGACATCGCCGCGCAGAACAAAATAGCCTTTATCGACGTCCCAGCCACCGACGCAGAAGGCAACACACCTGAAGGCAAGCCCGCCATCGACAACCCAATGGCCCGCCAGATCGTGGCCAGCGGATTTGCCGGACAGGTCGGCTTCGAACAAGAACCCATCGAATTTCCCGATGGTGGTCTGGCCTGGGTGGATGTCGTCTCGACCGCGCCGTCGAAAGACAGGCCCCTTGACGAGGTAAAGGATGAAGTCAAAGCGCTCTATGAAAGAAACGAGCGCGAGCGCCAATTGCGTGAACGTGCCGACACTCTCGTCAAAAGGCTGGACGCCGGCGAAACAATGGAAGCGATTGCTGCCGATGCCGGTGGTGTGACAGTTGAGGCAACACCGCCAGTGAACCGCAACACAACACCGCAGGGCCTGTCCCGCGCAGCAATCGCCCAGGCATTTGCGCTGCCCAAAGGCGGGGCTGGATCAGCCGAAACGCCAGACAACACCTCTCGCAATGTCTTTCAGGTGAAAGAAATCAACCCAGCCCCAGCGCCCAGCACGGAACAAAAGGAAAAACTCACTACGGAATTGGAAGGCGCGCTGGAAAACGATGCTGTGTCCTCGTACGTCTCGGCTTTGAGAACAAGGCTTGGCTCAAGCATCAACCAGACCACGTTCAACCGCCTCAGAGGCATTGAAACGCAGTAGCTCCGCGCCAGCATATTGAAATAAGGTCAAGCGCTGTGACGATGCCCGACCCGCGGCCAACCGGCCCTGAAATCTGGCCTGACCCGGCCGCATTTGCCCAGGCATATGAGGCTGGCCAGGCTCAAGTCGTTTCAACACGGCTCGTTGCCGATTTGGAAACACCAGTCTCGGCCTACTTGAAACTTGGCCATGGCCGCGCCCCTTCGTTCCTCCTGGAATCGGTAGAGGGCGGCGCCAATCGCGGGCGCTATTCCATCATCGGCCTGCAACCAGACATCATTTGGCGCGCTCGCGGCGATACAGCCCAGATCAACCGCACGGCGCTCCGCGATGCTGAAGCTTTCGTTGTCGACACCCAGCCAACGCTGGCATCGCTGAGAACGCTTCTCAACGAAAGCCGCATTGAACTTGATGAGGCGCTGCCACCCATGGCGGCCGGTGTTTTTGGCTACATGGGGTATGACACGGTTCGGTTGATCGAAAACCTGCCCGATTGCCCACCCGATGCTCTCGATGTACCGGACGCCGTTCTGGTGCGTCCAACCGTGATGGTCATCTTCGATACCGTAAAGGACGAGATGACGGTCATCACCCCTGTACGTCCCATCTCTGGCGTGACCGCCGATGAAGCCATGGCCAGCGCACGGGACCGCTTGAAAGACGTCATTGCAGCACTGGATGCACCACTCGCACATGGAGTGACTAGAACCGACGTTCCCCTTTCCCTCGAAGAACCCATCTCCAACACCTCAGCCGCCGACTACATGGAGATGGTGGACAAGGCTAAGGCCTACATCCGTGCAGGCGACATCTTCCAGGTCGTGCTTTCGCAGCGTTTTTCAACGCCGTTTTCGCTGCCGCCCTTCGCGCTTTACCGTGCGCTAAGGCGCCTCAATCCTTCTCCATTTCTGTTCCACCTGGACTTCGGCAACTTTTCGCTTGTGGGGTCCAGTCCTGAAATTCTGGTGCGGGTCAGGAACGGCGAAGTCACAATCCGCCCTATCGCCGGCACCGCCCGGCGCGGCGCATCAAAATCAGAAGACGCAATGCTCGCTGATGCGTTACTGAGGGACCCCAAAGAGCGCGCCGAGCACCTGATGCTACTGGATCTCGGCCGCAACGATGTGGGACGGGTGGCCGAAGTCGGGTCCGTTCATGTGACAGATCAGTTTGTCATAGAACGCTACAGCCATGTCATGCACATCGTTTCCAACGTGGTTGGCGCGCTTGCGCGCGATGCCGATACCGTCGACGCGTTGATGGCGGGCTTCCCCGCAGGCACCGTATCGGGCGCACCAAAGGTTCGCTCGATGGAGATTATCGACGAATTGGAAAAATCCAAACGTGGACCCTACGCTGGCTGCGTTGGGTATTTCGCGGCCGACGGGGAAATGGACACCTGCATCGTGCTGAGAACCGCACTCGTCAAGGACGGCACTCTGCATGTCCAATCCGGTGCAGGGATTGTCTACGATTCAGCACCCGAAAACGAACAACAAGAGTGCATCAATAAGGCCAAGGCAATTGTGCACGC
>JBKEAX010000116.1:0-2575 GCA_047972825.1 Hyphomicrobiaceae bacterium
CGACCCCTGTCAGATAGATGCGGCGACCTATAAGCGGCCTAAGCCGCCGCACAATTGCCTCCTGCAAATATGGGGCATATCCCTCAATCGATCCGATCAGGTAGTCTGCGAAGACATGATCATAGCGCGCATTCTCAAGCAGGGAGCGGTCTGACCAGTTGCCAAGGATTAACTGATCCTCAGGGCGCATGCGCGGGGCGACGTGCGATCGGATCTCATCAAGGTGGGCAGCGTCCGCACTGACTGCTGTCCAGCTTGTCGTCGCCAGACCACTGATCCACAGTGCCGACTTGACGCCACTACCCGCATCCAGAACTGAGCCCCATGCACTTGGACCCTGCACTCGCTCAATGACGTCAAACAGGCTTGTATGCTGGTTCACAATACTTTCCTGATCGTGGAGCAATTTCCAGGCAAGCCTATCGGATCGAGATCATTCTTGTAAAACACACCAGCTGAATGGCTTTCCGGGCCAGCATCTTCAGCGGCATTTTACGCCGCACCTCATCGCGTATCGTAGCAAGACAGAACGAATTGGCGCCCCGGCAACAAAACAGCCTCATCAGCAACGTGGCTGAACGGTCGACAGCACTCGTTCACGAAATTGTAAATGCCGTCATACCCCGCCTTTCGCCTCAGTCGGCTGGGAATCTCTGCCCGCCGCGTTACATATAAAGCCATCAGAACCGCTTTCTTGTCTAACGACTGAGCAATTGCATTTTTGCTTAGAGCACGTTCAGCCGAAGTGTACGTGGTTCGGCGTGAAGAACATGCTCAAAATACCGGACTGTCTTGGACCTATTGTTATGGAGTCCGGACCCTAGGAGAACCTTGGATGACTATCGCCATGCTGAATCGCCGTCGTCTCCTCGCCGTTGGGGGCTCCATCGTGGCAACCGGATTGCCTGGATTTATTTCGCCAACCTACGCACAAGGTCTGGCACCGACCCCATCGATGCGGGGCGGAGCCAACAATTACCGCCCGGGCGCACCAATTGTTGAGCGTATCGGCGGTGGGGGCTTTTGGATGTCGGGCACCGTACGGCGCGCCGGCGATGGTGCACCACTGGCCGGCCAGCGCATCCAAATCTGGGCACACACCACTGAAGGATACGAGAGCGACCCGCAAAGTCACGGCGCCACGCTCACGAACGCAAATGGGGAGTTCCGCCTGGAGATGCCGCAGATCGTTCCCACGTTCGGCCAACCGCATGGGCACCTCGCCTACGACAGCGGGGACTTCAAGACGGTATTTCTGCGTCCCATAATGCCAAGCTCAAAAGACACCAGTCTTGAAGCCCACTTCGTCCTGCAACCGGCTTGAGATGGTTGAAACCACGAAGACCAGGCGGTGGCGGTTTCAGACAATACTGATCTGGGCCGCCATAGCGCTCGCAGTTGCTGTGCCAATCGCCGCAGCAGCGACAAGCCCCCAACTCGAATGGCGCCGCCCCGTTTACATCACCGCAGGATTTGCCGGAATAATCGGACTGGCCCTGATGCTCGTTCAACCGCTTTTGATTGGCGGCTATCTGCCTGGATTTGCGACGTATCGTGGACGGCGCGTTCATCGCTGGATTGGTGGTCTGCTCGTTGCATCAGTCGTAGTGCACGTCGCCGGCTTATGGATCACCAGCCCACCCGATGTGATCGACGCCTTGTTGTTCGCATCACCAACGCCGTTCTCAGTCTGGGGCGTGATTGCCATGTGGGCCATCTTTGCGGTCGGGCTCCTGGCTCTGCTCCGTCGACCATTAGGTCTGCGTTTGCGTACATGGCGCATAAGCCATACGATCCTGGCTATCGTGATTGTCGTGGGAACCGTGGTTCATGCTGTGCTGATCGAAGGGACAATGGAAACACTATCCAAGATAATCCTTTGCGCGCTCGTCATTGCAGCAACGCTCAAAGTGATGGCTGATCTGCGCGTGTGGGTAAGGCGAGCGCCATCCCGCTGAGTGCTACTTCGAAAACCATGAAACAACATGAGGGCTACCGCCGGCTCCGAGCATGTTCTTCACGCCGAACCGCTCCACACTTCGGGTGAACATGCTCTAAACCGCAATCAATCAAAAGCCAGCCGGCTGCGTTGCTGTCCTGACGGACTGAAGTTGTCCGCCTTCAACCACCGCTCATAACCAACCCGCAGCCGTGGCCATTCACCGTCTGTGATCGAGAACCAGGCGGTGTCACGATTAAGCCCTTTAACGACCATGTGCTGCCGGAACACGCCCTCGAAGCGGAATCCGAAACGCTCGGCAGCCCGTTTCGAAGGACTATTAGCGTTGTCGCATTTCCATTCCAAGCGGCGGTATCCGAGCCCAAACACGTATTCGGCAAAAAGGAAAAGCGCCTCGGTTGCAACCCGCGTTCGTGCAATGGCAGGCCCCCACATGATAGCGCCGATTTCGATGACACCGTGGATGGGGACCACACGCATCAATGCCTGACGTCCCTCGGCTCGGCCAGTTGCCTTATCGATGACGGCGAAGAACATTGGGTCAAGGCTTGCCGCCGCCACCTCGGCCCAATCGTGAAATTGGCCTTCATTGGCAGGCACGCGATCGAAGAGATA
>JBKEAX010000012.1:0-7044 GCA_047972825.1 Hyphomicrobiaceae bacterium
CCTGAATTGCAATCAGGCCGCGTTGTGGCAGATGCGACAGTTGCCGGTCTTGGTACCTATTTCGTTGGCGAACGCGTGCTTGTCTATATCTCTGGTGGCAAGCGAAATGGCATGGTTATCCCACGCGATTTCGTCACTACGCGTTACGGCTATGATTTCGTCCGCCTGGATCGTGACAAAAAGAATGCGGTCGACGTCGTCGTGCAGCTTGGACTAGCGGCGGAGTTGCCCGGTGGTGCAAGCGGCGTCGAAGTGCTCGGTGGCCTGAACCCCGGTGATCAAATACTAAAACCATGACTGATACATCGATAGAAAAAACACCGGCCGGAGACGCCGCCCTTGGTATCTCCGGCCGTTTGACGCGCGCTTTCATCGGTTCGCCACTCACGCCGCTGATGCTAATGGCGGCGATAGCGCTGGGCCTCATTGCGCTGGTTTCTCTGCCGCGCGAGGAAGAGCCGCAGATCTCGGTACCTCTTGTCGACATTATGGTGAATGCCGACGGGCTCAGGGCGGAAGATGCGGTCAGGCTCATCACCGAACCGTTGGAAGTGATCGTCAAGTCGATCAACGGTGTGGAACACGTTTACAGCCGGACAGCTGATGACCGCGTGGTGGTTACGGCACGCTTCCTTGTTGGCACTGAGGCCGACAACGCCATCCTGCGCGTTCATGACAAGGTGCGCGCCAACATGGATCGTATCCCCATCGGCATCCCGGAACCGTTGATTATCGGCCGTGGTATCGATGATGTTGCGATCGTCGTGGTGACGCTGGCCCCCAAAATGGATGTAGCGCAGGCCTGGACCGATAGTCGTCTTTACCACCTGGCCGACGATGTCAGAACAGAGATGTCCAAGCTCGACAACATCGGGTTGACGTATCTTTCGGGTGGACGGCCTGACCAGATCCGGATCGAACCGGATCCCGAGAAACTGTCGCTCTACGGTGTGACGCTGGCTCAGCTTGTCGGCAAGGTGAAGGAAGCCAACCGTGCTTTTCTGGCGGGTAATGTTCGCGACGCCAACCGCTCCCTGACAGTGGTCGCAGGGCAGACGCTGAAAGGTATTCCCGACATCGGTCTTTTGTTGATGACGACTCGCGATGGCCGTCCCGTCTACGTGCGCGACGTTGCCAAAGTCGTTGCAGGGTCCAAGCCGCTCGAAAGCCGGGCATGGCAGATGGTTCCTGTCCGTGCAGGTGGCACGGACGCAGCACACGCTGGCTCAGGCGATGGGCATGGTGGTCGCGGCGAGGTGACGGGGCTGACACAGGTACCGGCGGTTTCGGTGGCAATAGCCAAGCGTGCGGGCGCCAATGCAGTGACCATCTCCGAAGAGGTCATCGAGCGACTTGAGACACTCAAGGGTAAATTGATCCCTGATGACATCACCGTTTCCGTGACGCGCAATTATGGCCTGACAGCGGACGAGAAAGCCAACGAATTGCTTTTTCATCTGGGCCTTGCGACGTTATCGATCGTGCTTCTTGTCGGGTTCGTGATCGGTTGGCGCGAGGGTGTCGTCGTGCTCGTGGTCATCCCCACGACAATTCTTTTGACGCTGTTTGCCTCCTACATCCTGGGATACACGATCAATCGCGTGAGCCTGTTCGCATTGATCTTCGCCATCGGTATTCTGGTGGATGACGCTATCGTGGTGATCGAGAATATCGCACGGCACTGGGGCATGCATGACAGCCGTTCCAAGGTGCAAAAAGCCATCGAAGCTGTGGCGGAAGTCGGCAACCCGACCATTGTCGCCACTCTTACCGTGGTTGCGGCATTGCTGCCGATGTTGTTCGTGTCCGGCCTGATGGGGCCTTACATGAGCCCGATCCCGGCCAATGCTTCGGCAGCCATGATCTTTTCGTTTTTCGTCGCCGTCATGCTGACGCCCTGGCTGATGGTGCGTATAGGCAAGCCGCATAAGGGTGGCGGACACGATGCCGACGATGGCGGCCTGCTTGGACGGGTTTATGTGAAAGCCGCGCGGCCTATTCTGGCCAGCAAGCGCGCCAGCTGGACATTCCTGTTGTTGGTTGGGGCGGCGACTCTGGCCTCGCTGGTGTTGTTTGCGACCAAATCGGTGACGGTGAAGCTGCTGCCGTTTGACAACAAGTCGGAACTTCAGGTGGTGGTCGATCTACCCGAGGGGGCGACGCTGGAGGAGACAGATCGAACGCTCAAGAAGGCCGCGGAGCGCCTCAAGGCGTTGCCTGAACTTGTGAGTATCGAAACCTATGCCGGTACGGGGGCCCCCTTCAATTTCAATGGGCTGGTGCGTCAGTTCTATTTGCGTTCATCGCCTGAACTCGGCGACTTGCAAATCAACCTGACGGAAAAGCACCACCGCTCGCGCACAAGTCATGAGATCGCGCTTGAGGTGCGCCAGCTGCTTGCCGGTATGAAGGTGCCTGAGGGGACGTCGATCAAGGTGGTGGAGGTGCCGCCTGGTCCACCGGTGCTTTCCACGCTTCTGGCTGAAGTTTATGCCAAGGATCCCGAAGCCCGGCGCGCCGTTGCTGAAAAAGTCAAAGAGGCTTTCCGCGCGGTGTCCTATATTGTGGATGTCGATGACAGCTATGGCCAACCGGCCGAACGGCTGCGCATTTCCATCAATCAGGATAACCTGGAATTCCACAACGTCGAGGAAAGCGACGTCTACGACACGATTCAAACCTATCTCTCGGGAATACCCGTGGGGTATTCGCACCGCGGCGAGGGACGTCATCCCATCGAGATCGCAGTCGCGTTGCCAAAGTCGATGCGAACGATCAATGGCGATACATTGGCAACGCCGGTTCCTGCAAACGCGTTGCCGGGCAACCGTTCGATTGTTGAGTTGGGCGATGTGGTTTCAGTCACAAAGGAGCGCTCGTCTTATCCAGTGTTCCGGCACAACGGACGCCCCGCGGTGATGGTGCAGGGTGAACTGGCCGGTGCCTTCGAGGCGCCGATTTACGGCATGCTGGCTGTACAGGAGGTGATCGCAAAAGCTGATTGGGGCAACCTGGAAAAGCCTGAGATCCGATATCACGGCCAGCCTATCGATGACACCAAACCAGTGCTGCTCTGGGACGGTGAGTGGGAAGTGACATATGTGACCTTCCGCGACATGGGTGGCGCCTTCGCCGTGGCGATCCTGGCGATCTACTTCCTGGTTGTCGGTCAGTTCGGGTCGTTCAAGCTGCCTCTGGTCATTCTGACCCCGGTGCCGTTGACGCTTATCGGCATCATGATCGGACACTGGCTGTTTGGCGCTCCGTTCTCGGCAACCTCGATGATCGGCTTTATTGCTTTGGCGGGCATCATCGTCAGGAACTCGATCCTGCTGGTGGACTTCATCCGCCACGGCCGCAAGCCGGGACAATCGCTCAGGTCAACGCTGTTGGCGGCGGGGGCTATCCGCTTCAAGCCGATCCTGCTGACGGCGGTGGCCGCGATGATCGGTGCCGTCGTGATCCTGACCGATCCGATCTTCCAGGGGCTGGCGATTTCGCTCCTGTTTGGCCTCATATCATCTACGCTACTGACGGTACTCGTCATCCCGGCCATCTATATTGTTTTGAGGGACGATGGTGTGCCACTCGACGATGCAAGCGAGGAAAGTGGCGCGCAAGCGACGGCATGAACATTGTGAGAGCCTTCACGACAACGGGCATATCGACGGTTGTCTGAAGGCGCTCAAATGGTTACCGTTGTTTCCGGTTTCATCATTCAGAGAGTAACCATGACAGATCTGGGCAATAGTTTTGATCTTGGGCTGCTGGATGACATTGGAACGGCCTATCGCCGTTATAAGGCAGGCGAGCGAATCTTCGTCACCGGCGACGAAGGTGACTGCATGTATGTGGTTCGTTCGGGTCTCGTCGAAATTGTTGCCTACGGCACCGTGCTGGCGCATGTGGGGCCTGGTGAGATGTTTGGCGAAATTGCCATGATCGACGGGGCACCGAGAGCTGCAACGGCCAAAGTGCTTGAAGATTGCGAAGTGGCGCCCATTGACCGGTCAGGATTCTTGAAGCTCGTGCAACGCGACCCAGGTTTCGCGCTGGAAGTCATGAAAACGCTCGCCCAACGCCTCAGGGACATGAACGAGAGCATGTGAGTTTCAATTGCATGCGTTTCAATCGGGCAATCGGGCGTCAGCTCCACCGACGGTTCGACCACATCCATTGTTCTGGGTGTTCACGCACCCATCTTTCGAACACGCGCTGCATTTCTTCCATTGCCCAGCGGATGTCGGCGCCCTGGTCGGCGGTGCGCGGTATGCGAAGTTCTTCAAGCTCAATCCAGAAGCGGCTGGAGCGGCCCTTGCGCACGCACCGCGCAAGCCAGACGCGCGCGCCGACACGCCGCGCAATCATCACGCCTATCGCCTGTGTCAGCGCTTCTTTCCCGAAGAATGGAACTGCGACACCGGTGCGGTCATATAAATCGCACACCATGCCGAGCCTGCCACCGCGACGGACGTAATCCATGATGACACGCGCAGTCTTGCGGCTTTCGCCGTGGTCGCCCTCTACGCCACCACGTCCAAACAGGCCACCTGGATAAAGATCGCGGCGCTGGTCACGCAGAAACTGATCGACATATGGATTGTTCACCGACCTATAGACGGCGGCGGGATTGGCGCCGGCCAGGGTCAGTGGCCAAATCGCGAGTTCCCAGTTTCCCATGTGCAGCGAGATGCCAACAATGGGCCCGAGCTTGTCACGGTAACGCATGAACATGCGTGGGTTCTTGATTTCAATTCGCTCAGGGTCATTCAGCAGGTTGCCAAGGCGCATTGTCTCGATCATGACACGGCCCAGGTTTTCCCAATGCGCTGCGGCAAGCGCTTCCCTTTCCTCAAGCGATTTTTCTGGAAACGCAATGGCGAGATTTTCAAGCGCGCGCTGGTGCCGTTTGGGATTGATGCGCGGTGCAAGCCGCCTCCAAGTCCATGCCGAGAGTGCTGTTGCCCGTTCCAGTGGCAGCACGTGCGCGGTGGCGACCACCACGCGCAACGCGAAATATTCAAGGCGGAACTGAATGTCGCGAAGATTTATCGTCATCGGGTTTTGGTCAGGGAGGAGGCTGCTTTGCAGCGTTAGGTGGTGATAATGAAAGCTGCGGTAGCTTTTGGCCGGGGTTTGCTGGCCGGTCAAGCACGGCGCAGTAATCATCCACGGTGCACATTGGCGTCCATGACCTAGTGTTTAAGGGGCCGGGGACCTGGGCCAGGCTCCAGAAGACGCGGCTGGCGGTTCGCGTCAAGCGGTCACGGCACGGTTGCCAACGGGTTCGGGCCAGAAGAAGCTGGTGTGTTTTCACGCATCAAGCTGGGCTCAGCGAAGGAGGGTTGGAGCCCCTCGCGCAACACCAGGCGACGCAGTGGCGAGATTGACTTGAGCGCTGCCAGTCCAGCGCCGCGCGCCAAGTGAACCGGTAGGAACGGCGACAGGAGAGACTTGTTCAATATGTCGATGGTCCAGCTTCGCGCAGTGACGTCTGCACGCCGGGCCCGGTCGTAGCGGGAGAGCATTTCAGCTCCACCGATGTCGCGGCCCTCAAGCAGTGCATCGCTCACGCAATCGGCAAGTGCCGCCCCATCTCGAAGACCCAGATTCAGGCCCTGTGCGCCAATGGGCGGAATGACATGCCCGGCCTCACCGAGCAATGCAACGCGGTTCTGGCCGAAGACTTTTGCCGTCAAACCAGAGAGTGGGAATACAACGCGGGGGCTTAATTCGCCCACACTTCCAAGCAGGCCGAAAAGCCGCTTTTCTAGCGATCTGCGGAAATCCTCATCGTCCAGTGCTGCGAGGTCCGCGGCAGCATCTGGCCTCTCAACCCACACGAGGCTGGACCGGTTTCCTGGCATCGGTACCACCGTGCACGGTCCGGCAGGGCGGTGGAACTCCGTCGAAACTCCTGCGTGTGGGCGGGAATGGGTGAACACAGTGGCCAAGGCACTTTGTTCATATTGCCATTGATTTGTCTCGATACCTGCGGACTGGCGGCAAAGTGAGCCCCGGCCATCAGCCCCCGCCACCAGCCTGGTTCGGATGCGGCGGCCTTCGCTGAGCTCCAGACGGACGTCATGCGCATCGAAATCGAGACGCGTAACACCTGCGGTTGGCATCAGGGTGACGCCGGATCCGGGTTTGGTGCATGCGGCATGGAGCGCCTCGACGAGTGGGGCATTGGGAACATTGTAACCAAATGACGTGCGTCCGATTTCCTCGGGACGGAACGTAACCTCGGGCGCCCGGAAAAGACTGTTTCGGTCGTCGATAATCCGTATTGCCAATAGTGGCTCAGAAAGCGGCTGGAGTGCTGTCCACACACCAAGGTGTTCAAGTAGGGCGATAGAACCTGGAAAGAGTGCCGCGGTTCGCATATCCGGCCGGTTACCAGCTGGACGATGCGGTGGAGCCGCAACCGCAACCCGAATGCCGGTTTTGGCCAACGCCAAAGCCGCGGCAAGTCCGGCGGGTCCGCCGCCAACAACAACCGCATCGTAGGGTGTATCGACGGTTTCGCGATCTGTGGCAGGGCCTTGGGTTTTTGATTCACCACTCATAGCAGCCTCAATAAGAGCTGGGGGGATCTTCGGTTCCGGGCTCAATAACAATAGGTCCGGACCCTAGTGGCCTGTCGCGCCTTAGTTGATACCCAGCGTGCCGCAACATCGATCAACTAACGCGCGACGCCACACTAGCGCCGCGGCTTGCTCGCGCTCTTGAATAGCAATTTATGATGCGGTGGAAGCAAAGGGCCAGTGTCGAGATCAAATAACCATGGTGTTTACAACCATGGTTGAATGAAAGCCGACTTCAAAGGAGGGATTTTGGTATTGGGGGCATGTGCGGATAGCGCAACACGTGTGGATTTCGTGGACAAAACAAGGCGATTTGACGTCATGGAACCGTTCTTCAGCAATTGTGGGCTCATAGCCACATGGCTATTCGAACACACTCGTTCCCGGAAATATTCACCCGGGCTTAACTATGACGAATGATGCTTGTGGTTCCTCGCGTGAGATCGCATGTTCTGGG
>JBKEAX010000019.1:0-14535 GCA_047972825.1 Hyphomicrobiaceae bacterium
TTGCCAACACATGCTCTATCATGAAGAGCAAGCTGGGTCTCGAACGAACGGCAGATCTCATTCGCACATCGATCAAACTATTCAACAGTGAGCCGCGATCTTGATGCATGTCGCGCAAAAAATGCGTAGTGGTTCCGCGTTAACGACATGCATAAAATTGCAGACTTACAACACAAGAATCGAACATGAAAATTCGCTACGCGCTGCAAACTGCAAACGCGATTCCTGACTGAGGCATTCCAAGATTTGGCATCCAACCAAGCCGCTGCGATTCATGCTCAATCCATGTCTGTTAGGTCAGACGTTGCGCAATATGCGCAATGATCGTGGCTCAAACAGATAAAGATGCACTTCGTCTGCGGCGCCAGGGTTATGCCGCGCAATTATACAACTGATCTGTGCTGGATTTATTTCAGAACATACTACTGCAGAGACCACTCTCGGCCTTCTGTCCGCCATTGGCAACGATCAAGCCAACCTTATCAAGGCTCTTAGATCGCGTTCACTTTTCACGGAATCGCGCACGCGCTCTATTTTCTTTTAGTTTGAGCATGTTCTTCACGCCGAACCGCGTACACTTCGACTGAACATGCTCTAGGGCCCGGTCCCTAAGGCTCATTAATGGAGCTTCACTGGAAGCCTCCTTGTGTGAGCTGACCTGAACTGTGACGAAATTAGTCATGGTGCATTGATCTGTTGTTTGACTTTGGTCAAACAGTAAACGGGCCGCATGGGCAATCTATGTACGACACAAGGGCCCGACAGATGCGACATATCAATGACTGCCCACGCTTGGCAGCCGCAGTACGTTATTTGCTTCATGTATTGGCGGCTCTGGCACTCGCAATGCCGGTATCTGCGAATGCAAACGCGCAGTCGAATCTGCTTCAGCACTATCTGAAGGAAGTTCCCGCCAGCGAATTGTTTCCCGGAGCCGATGCCTACGGTGCGCCCCAGGCCAACCTTCCCGTTGCCCCAATCCTGAAGAGTGGCAAACGGACCGGCTGGGCGTTTGTTACATCCGACTTTGTCGGCACGACAGGCTATTCCGGAAAACCGATACACGTGCTCGTCGCAATTGGTGAAGATGCAGTTCTGAAAGGCGTAAAGCTTGTAAAGCACTCCGAACCAATCGTCCTGATCGGCATCCCGGATGCTAAAGTGAAGGAGCTGACTGCATCGTATGCCGGCCTTGATCTACGCAAGGAAGCTGAAGCTGGCGGCTCTGCACACGACCTCAACATAATATCGGGCGCCACCGTCACAGTAATGGTGATTGATGACTCGATCGTGCGTTCTGGCCTGAAAGTCGCGCGGGCATTGGGGCTGGGCAACCTCAGCAAGGAGATTGCGGAAGCAGGCCCTCCCGTCACCATCAACCCTGATGCAAAAGCTTCGGAAGATTGGCTTTCGCTTGTCGGGGACGGCACGGTACGCCGGCTTTCACTCGACGTTGGGCAAGTCAATCAGGCATTTGCCACAATGCCGGACAAGCGCGCGGCAGATCGCGCGATTAAGGGCCCGCCCGAGGCTGACTTCATCGACATGTACACAGGCCTCATCAGCATTCCCTCAATCGGGAAGGCTTTGTTGGGCCCGCGGGAACAAAAGAACCTGGAACAGTGGCTGAAGCCGGGAGATCACGCCATCGTAATCGCCGGACGCGGCATGTTCTCGTTCAAGGGGTCCGGCTACGTCCGTGGTGGTCTTTTCGACAGGATCCAGCTTATCCAGAACGATGTTTCAGTGCGCTTCCGCGACAAGGATCATCGTCGCCTCGGCCAGATAGCCAGCCCCGGAGCACCGCAAGGACTGTCTGAGATTGATCTTTTTCGCATACCTGCCGCGACTGGTTTTGATCCGGCCAAACCATGGCGGTTGCAGCTATTGGTTCAACGCGATGTAGGCCCTACTGAGCGGCTCTATACGACGTTCGATCTCAACTACGAATTGCCCGAAGCTTTCCTGCTGAAGCCTCCACCAAAGCCGATTGCTGCACCTGCATTGGCCGGTGTGGACAAGGAGGCGGAGCAGGCAGCCAAAGCTGCGCTCTGGCAGCGCATATGGCGTGAACGAGCAGTCGAGATCGGATTGCTCCTCGTCATGCTTGCGGTCTTGAGTGGAGCCTTCTTCTTCCAGATGGCATTAACGCGGTCTGCCAAGCATACGCTCTGGTTCCGCATGACTTTTCTTACATTCACGCTGATCTTCATCGGCTGGTACGGCAACGCCCAACTCTCCATCGTCAACCTCATGGCGCTGCTTGGTTCATTCCAGACAGGCTTCACCTGGGAAACGTTTCTGCTCGATCCACTTGTCTTCCTGCTGTGGTTTTCAATTGCCGCCGCGCTCGTGTTGTGGGGCCGAGGCGCATACTGCGGCTGGTTGTGCCCGTTCGGCGCGCTGCAGGAACTGAGCAATCGCATCGCGCGCTTTTTCAAGGTGCCGCAATGGGAGGTGCCATGGAATTTGAATGAGCGGTTGTCCGCCATCAAATATCTCATCTTCCTCGGCCTGGCAGGCGTTGCTCTTGCCTCACTCGACCGTGCCGAGCAGCTTGCTGAGATCGAGCCGTTCAAAACCGCTATCGTTTTGAAATTCAGTCGTTCATGGCCGTTCGTGCTCTACGTGCTGATCATCCTCGGCATCGGCCTTTTTGTAGAGCGCTTCTACTGCCGCTACCTGTGCCCGCTTGGTGCTGCACTCGCGATACCTGCGCGCCTGCGCACGTTCGATTGGCTAAAGCGATATCGCGAGTGCGGGAACCCATGCAAGGTTTGCGCAAACGAATGCCCAGTCGATGCCATCAATCCGATCGGCGAGATCAGTCCGAACGAATGCATCAACTGCATGAATTGCCAGGTTCTGTACCAATCAACAACCAAGTGCCCGGCAGTGATCAAGAAACTCAAGAGGCGCGGCGTGTTGCCTAAGACAGCCGAGCCAATTGCCGCCGAGTGAACACGTAGAATCGATACTCAAAGGAGGACGACATGTCTGACCAGAAAAAAACGGGTAAGATCAACCGCCGCACGTTACTGGCCACGACAGCCGGTGGTGCTGCGGCCGCAACGGTTATTGCCAAAGGCGGCCTGGGAACTGGTGGAAACAACGGCGCAGCGCACGCTGAAACAGCAGCAAAGTACCACCTCAAGCCCGGTGAACTCGACGAATACTATGGCTTCTGGTCATCCGGCCAGACAGGCGAATTACGCATTCTCGGCATCCCGTCAATGCGCGAATTCATGCGCGTGCCGGTCTTCAATCGCTGTTCTGCGACAGGGTGGGGGCAGACCAACGAATCGATCAAGATCCTGACCGAGGGCCTTTCTGAAAACACCAAGAAGTTCCTCGCTGCCAACGGCAAGACGATGCACGATAATGGCGACCTGCATCACGTCCATATGTCCTTCACCGAAGGCACATACGATGGTCGCTATCTTTTCATGAACGACAAGGCCAACACACGTGTCGCACGCGTGCGTTGCGACGTGATGAAGCCTGACAAGATCATTGAAATTCCCAACGCCAAAGCGATCCACGGCCTGCGTCCGCAAAAGTGGCCACGCACGAACTATGTCTTCTGCAACGGCGAAGACGAGATCCCGATGGTGAACGATGGAAAAACGCTCGATAGCCCGAAAGACTACGTCAATTTCTACACGGCCATAGACGCCGACAGCATGACGGTCGCGTGGCAGGTTCTCGTTTCGGGCAACCTCGACAACACGGATGCCGATTACGATGGAAAGTATGCCTTTTCGACAAGCTACAACTCGGAAATGGGCATGAACACCGGCGACATGACGGCATCAGAGATGGATCATGTCGTCGTGTTCAACATTGCCGAGATCGAGAAGGGCATAAAGGAAGGTGACTTCAAGGAACTCAACGGCGTCAAGGTGATCGACGGGCGCAAGGGGCAGAACAAGAACTATACGCGCTACATCCCCATTGCCAACAATCCCCACGGCTGCAACATGGCACCCGACAAGGTCCACCTTTGCATCGGTGGCAAGCTTTCGCCCACCGTGTCTGTCATAGATGTCCGCAAGCTTGATGACCTGTTCAGCAAGAACGCAGAACCTCGTTCTGCCATTGTCGCTGAGCCGCAAGTCGGCCTGGGTCCCCTTCACACCTGTTTCGATGGCCAGGGCAACGCCTATACGACGCTGTTCCTCGACAGCCAGGTCGTCAAATGGAACATCGAGAAAGCCGTACAAGCCTACAAGGGCGAAAAGGTCGACCCGATCATCACCAAGACGGACGTGCATTATCAACCCGGCCACAACACCACGATGATGGGCGAAACGCTGCAAGCCGAGGCCAAATACTACATCTCGATGAACAAGTTCTCGAAGGATCGGTTCTTGAACGTCGGCCCCTTGAAGCCGGAAAACGAACAGGTCTTTTTGATCGAGGGCGACAAGCTGACGCTCGTCCATGATGGACCAACCTTTGCTGAACCTCACGACTCGATTGCTGTCCATAGCTCCATCGTCAATCCCAAGACCGTTTGGGATCGCAACGATCCGATGTGGGAAGACGCTCGCAAGCAAGCCGCAGCCGATGGCGTGGACCTCGAAGAAGGCGCCGCCGAACCGATCCGCGATGGAAACAAGGTTCGCGTCTACATGACGTCGCAAGCACCGTCATTCAGCCTTGAAAAGTTCACAGTGAAACAAGGCGACGAGGTCACGGTCTACGTCACGAACCTGGATGACATTGACGACCTGACGCACGGGTTCTGCTTGGGCGATCACGGCGTCGCCATGGAGGTCTCTCCGCAACAGACATCCTCGGTTACGTTCGTCGCGGCAAAGCCGGGCGTTTATTGGTACTACTGCCAGTGGTTCTGTCATGCCCTGCACATGGAAATGCGCGGCCGTATGCTGGTTGAACCTACAGGAGCGTAATGGTGCAACGGCGCGGCATCACCAGGCTGATCTACCTCACACTTCTGCTGACGGCATTCTCGCTGGCAACGCCAGCAGGAACCGCGGCAGCAGAGGAACGGGTTGTCCCTGCACTGCCCGGTGAGTTATCAAAAGCTCTGGCCGCCGCCGCGCCGGGGGATCACATCATCCTTGAGGCGGGCCGTCACAACGGCCCCCTCGTGCTCGATCGGCCCATTACCATCGACGGCCGCGGCCACGCAGAAATAGTTGGAAATGGCAATGGCAGCGTCATAACTGCAACCGGTCCTGATATCACCATTCGCGGCCTGCGTATCTCTGGTTCGGGCAACGATCATGCACCGATAGATTCCGGAATCCGCATTGCCAAATCAGCAACGCGCGTTCTCGTCGAGCACAACGAGGTGACCGGCAACCTGCATGGTATAACGCTGCATGGCGGAACAGACATCATCGTGCGCAACAACACGATTGTCGGACGCCAGGATCGGCGATTGAACGACCGCGGCAATGGCATCTACGTCTGGAATGCGCCTGGTGCCATTGTCGAAGGCAATAACATACGGTACGGCCGCGACGGCATATTTGCCAATACATCCAAGCGGAATGTCTTTCGCAACAACCTGTTTCGCGATCTGCGCTTTGCGGTTCACTACATGTACACCCACGACAGCGAAGTAAGCGGGAACACATCGATCGGCAACCACCTCGGCTATGCGCTCATGTTCTCCAACAAAATTCGTGTCATCGGGAATCTATCCCTGCGTGACCGCGATCATGGCGTCATGCTCAACTACGCCAACAGTTCAGAGATACGAGGCAACCTTGTGCGCGGCGGTACGCACGAGAAGTGCACATTCATCTATAACGCTCACAAGAATACGATCACCGGCAACCGCTTCGAAGGTTGTGAGATCGGCATACATTTCACAGCGGGTTCCGAACGCAACAAAATGACAGACAATGGTTTCATAGGAAATCGACATCAGGTCAAATACGTCGGCACACGCGAAGTCGAGTGGAGTCATGAAGGCCGGGGCAATTTCTGGTCGGATCACCCCGCTTTCGATCTGGATGGCGATGGCAAGGCCGATTCGGCGTTCCGGCCGAACGACCTGATGGACCACGTGCTTTGGTCTCAGCCTGCCGCCAAGTTACTGCTCGGCTCACCAGCTGTTCAACTCGTGCGCTGGAGCCAGCATGCCTTCCCCGCGATACTGCCTGGCGGTGTCTTGGACAGCCACCCCCTGATGAGACCACCAGGCATATCTGTACCACGCGAAACCGCGGAGTTAGAACGCGCGTCACGACCAGACTGGCTTGAAGGAGACGCCGATGCAGGTGTTGACGCTCTCTCAGGTCACTAAGCGCTACGACGATGCGGTCGTGCTAGCCGACGTTTCCTTGAACGTCGACAAAGGCGAGCGCATCGCGTTGCTTGGTCACAATGGCGCTGGCAAATCGACCCTTATGAAGATCGTGTTGGGCTTGATCCCGTTCAACTCCGGCACCGTAACGGTGGCCGGCTCTACGCCCGGCAGCCGCTCGGCACGAGAGGCCACCTCCTATCTGCCCGAGAACGTGGCGTTTCATCCCGCGCTCACGGGGCTTGAGCAGATCCGCTACTATCTCCGCTTGCGTGGACAGAACGCTGCGATGGCGCCTGCATTGTTAGAGCGCGTTGGCCTTGCAAACGCAGCTTCGCGCCGCATCGGCACCTACTCCAAGGGCATGCGCCAGCGCGTCGGCCTTGCTCAAGCCCTGATCGGCCAGCCCCGTCTGATGGTCCTCGACGAGCCTACAAGCGGACTTGACCCCGTATCCCGCCGCGAGTTCTACGAAATTCTTGACGAACTTGCTGGCAAGGGCACCGCAATCCTCCTGTCCAGTCACGCCCTGACGGAAGTTGAAGCAAGAACAGACCGGATTGTTATTCTCAGCAAAGGCGAACTTGTCGCCGACGATACACTGGCGGGCCTGCGTCGCCGTGCCGCTCTGCCAATTCAGCTGCAGATAGCAGCGCGTCCCGAAACCGCAGAAGAAGTCGCCCGCCGCTTGTCGGGAAAACGGCTCAACGGCACGCGCGTCGACATCACCTGCCAACACGCCGACAAGCTCGACCGCCTCGCCCAGATAGCCACTCTGGGAGAACTCATTGAAGATCTCGAAATCGTACCGCCAAGCCTCGAAGAACTTTATGCGCACTTCAGTCGCGGAGGCACATCGTCATGAACGGCATCATCGCAGTCGCTTCATCAGAGCTGCGCATCGCGATCCGCAATAGATGGGTCTTGATCTCGATTGTAATGATGACCCTGTTTGCATTGGTACTGTCTGCAGCCGGCAGCGCTCCCACCGGGCATCTGGGGGCCGACAAGCTTTCCATAACTGTAGCCAGCCTCACCAGTCTTGCCGTCTATCTCGTGCCTTTGGTGGCACTCCTCATGTCCTTCGATGCGATAGCCGGAGAAGTAGAACGCGGAACACTGCCGCTGGCATTGGCATATCCGATTTCCCGTTCAGAGATCCTCGCGGGAAAACTTCTGGCGCATCTGGGTGTTCTCAGCCTGGCGGTTGCCACCGGATATGCGATAGCCGCCGTGGCCGCATTCGCACTTGATGATCAGGCCGCACGCGGGCTGCCGGCACTTGCGCGTCTGTTTTGGACATCCGTGTTCCTCGGTGCAGCATTCCTGGGTGGTGGATACGCGATTTCTGCACTATCACGCCGGCCAGGAACGGCGGCCGGCATTGCCATCGCGCTTTGGCTAATCGCAATCGTGCTCTACGATCTCGCGCTTTTGGCTGCGGTCGTAGCTGATAGCGGGGGAACATTTACGCAGTCAATATTCCCTTGGATGCTGGTTGCCAACCCGGCGGATGCGTTTCGACTTTTCAATCTCTCCATGTCCGAAGCGACAGCGGCGGCTGGTGGCATCGCCGGAGCGGCCAACAGCATTTCGCCAGACCTCGCTCTTGTGTCCCTCATGGCATGGCCTCTTGCAGCATTTGCATTGGCAGCCAGCTTCTTTCGGAGGGTGACACCATGAAAATGCACCTATGGATTGTCTGCTGCGCGCTTACCTTATCTGCCTGCCGGGGCGACACGCCTCTCGACAAGCCTGAGCCTGTGACAATGACGAGGGATGCCCTGGGACATTACTGTCAGATGCACCTCTACGAGCACCCCGGTCCGAAAGCCCAGGTCCATTTGGCTGGCCTGCCAGAACCGCTGTTCTTTGCACAAGTCCGCGACGCGATCGCGTATCAACGCATGCCCGAGCAGACCCACACAATTCGCGCGATCTATGTTTCCGATATGGCGAAGGCGCAGAGCTGGAGCGAGCCGGGCATCGACAATTGGACCTCAGCCGATGAAGCAATCTATGTCGTCGGATCGCGGAAGTCGGGTGGCATGGGAGCTGCTGAACTCGTTCCCTTCAGCGACAAGATTGCCGCTGATGATTTCATGAAGGCGAATGGCGGCAAACTACTCAAGCTCAGCCAGATTTCAGACGACATGGTCCTGTCGCCTGTCGACATGAACCTCGATGAAAGCGGCAATTTCATTCCGCCCAGCAACGGCTCAAACCCCCACAACTGATCCAACCAACAAGGAGTGCAAGAATGCATGTCCTGAATCGACGCCGCTTCCTAGCCATCTCTGCCGCCGCAGCAGGAACTTTCCGGTTCGCTCACGCAGCGCAGGCCGAAACGACCCGGCACTGGTTGGGCACCGCCTTGGGCGCACGCGCATCAATCCGTCTCCATCATCCTGAAGCAGACAGAATCATCAAGGCCGTCCGCTTTGAAATCGAGCGTCTGGAGCAAATATTCAGTCTCTACCGTTCTAATTCGGAGCTGTCCCAGCTCAACCGAGACGGCAGACTGGTGCATCCCTCGTTCGAGATGGTCGAACTGCTCTCACTTTGCGGCACGGTCCATGCAGCGACATTGGGCGCGTTCGATCCGACAATCCAGTCACTCTGGTCGACCTACGCTGAGCACCATTCCAAGGGCCAGGCCCCGCAGGCGGCCAGCGTCAATGCCGCCCTTGAAAAGGTAGGCTGGTCAAACATCACTGTCTCACCAGAACGCATAGAGTTCAAAAAAGCCGGTATGGCCATCACGCTCAATGGCATTGCCCAGGGCTATATCGCAGACAAGGTTGCGTCGTTGCTGCGAAGCAGAGGCCTTGACAACATCCTTGTCGACACCGGCGAATTGTATGCATTGGGCGCAATGCCCAAAGGCAGTGAATGGACAGTCGAACTGCGCTCGACCAGTTCGCCGGTTCCCGTACGCAGGGTTCGACTTGCAGATGCCGCAATCGCTACGTCAGAACCCCTGGGGACTGCATTCGATGCCGCAGGTCGCGTGGGCCACATAATAGATCCACGGACCGGATACCCAGCCAAGAACACTCTATCCATGATCAGTGTGCGCGCACCGACCGCTGCGCGCGCTGACGCATACAGCACGGCCATGTGCCTCCTCAGTGCGGATGAAATCGCAGCAATTACTGCATCGCAGAAGGACCTCCACGTGATTGTCACCGACCTTCAGCTCAACACCGAACGACAAACCAGCAACAAAACCTGACGGCGTTGACCAGGTCGCCAGAACCCACACACGCACACCCATATCCGATCAGGCGAGCCTGTTACGGAACAACCAGGCCGCAAGTGGCAGCGTGATGGCAGCGACGACAAGCAACGGCACGAAGTCGGAGGCCACGTCACGCAACACCGCACCTTCAAGATAAACACGGCGAACGAGATCAATGCCAAAGCGCAATGGGTTTGCGTAGGTGCCCACCTGTAGAACCTCGGGCATGTTTTGTACCGGTGTCAGCAGGCCTGACAGCAGCATGAGCGGCATGATAAACATAAAGGTATAGAGCATAGCCTGCTGCATGCTCAGCGAGACCGCCGAGATCGACAAACCGATTCCCACGCACGCGGTCGTGAAGGTCACTAGAACGAGATAGAGCAGCCATACCGATCCGTTCATCGGCACCTGGAACCAGAATAGAATGATCAGGAAAATGATTGTCGACTGGACCAGGCCGACCAGGATTGATGGCAACGCCTTGCCGATCAGAATTTGCAGCGGCGTCAAAGGCGTCACGAGCAACTGGTCGAATGTTCCCTGTTCCCGTTCCCGGGCTACCGACAACGCCGCCAGCATGAGTGTTTGCAACATGCTGAGCGAGGCAATCAATGCCGGCATCAGGTTCCAGCGCGATTCAAGGTTGGGGTTGAACCAGGCACGACGCACGACCGTCAACGGGGCAGCATAACCCAGTGACGAGTTATAGGAGGCGACAATCGAAGTGACATAGGCTGCAGCAAGACTTGCCGTCGATGAATTGCGCCCATCAAGAATAACCTGCAAGGGCGCCTGCCGGCCGGAGGCAAGGCGCGCTTCGAAATCAGACGGGAACGCAACCACCAAGAGCGCCTCGCCACTGTCAATCATTTCGGCGATCTGATCTGATGTTGTCAGTGTTGCCGAGCGATAAAACACACCAGTGCCATCGATGCGCGCCACCAGCTCTTTGGAGGAAGCCGACCGGCTCTGATCGAGAACAGCATATGGCGCATGGGTTAGGTCAAAGGTCGCCCCATAACCAAACAGCAGCGCTTGCATAAGGGCAGGCGCGAACAATAAAACACGGCTCGATGGGTCTTTGAGCAGCGCCAATAGTTCTTTGCGGAACAACGCCAGAGTTTTCGCCAGATAGTTGATTGCACCCATCATCGCATCAATCCAGCTTTTTTCTGAGCGATCGTCGTGTCGCCTCGATCAGAACCACAGCATAGAGCGCCAGGAGAGCGCAGTTGCGCAGGATATCCGGCCAATAGTCGCCAGCCATGAATAGGGTCTTGATCAGGCCCATGAAATGCGTTGCTGGAAGCGCCTGACTGATCACCTGCACGACGACAGGCACGTTACGTAAATCAAATACGAAGCCCGAGAGCATCATGGCTGGCATGAAGCTTGTAAGCAGCGCCATCTGGCTTGCTGCAAACTGGTTGCGTGTTTTGGCGGAGATGAACAGGCCAAGGCCGAGCGAAACCAGCAGGTAGAGCAGCGAGGCAACGATGATGATCCACAGCGATCCCCGCATCGGCACCTGAAAGAGATATTTTGCGGCCAGCAGACACATCACAAGGTCAATCGCGCCAACCACGAGATAGGGCGCGAGTTTTGCAAGCACCAGTTCAAGTGGTCGCACGGGGGTTACAAAAAGGGATTCGAGCGTTCCGCGCTCCCATTCGCGCGCGACAAGCAAGGACGTGAGGAACGCCCCAATCAGCGTCATGACCAGTACGATCAACCCTGGCACCAGATACCAGGTGCTTTCGCTGGCTTCGTTGAACCACATGCGCTGAACAATCGTTACGCTCGCAGCCGCAGCAGGTTTGTTGCCCCCCCTGTCGGCTTGCTGCTGGAAGGGAACGGCAAGGGCCCCACTGATGTAACCCTCCAACGTTGATGCGGTGGTCGAATCGACACCATTGAGCAGCAACTGTAATTGCGCGTCCCCTGCGGCCAGCCGCCGTGAATAGTCCACCCGAACACGCAAGATGGCATCCGTCTTTCCGGCCCGCACCATTTGCTCGGCCTCGGCCATGGATGTCACCCAGGTTGTCGCCAGATACTGCGAACGATGCATCCCAGCGACGGCCTCGCGTGCGGTCGGCGAACTATCTTCCAGCACCACCGTTACACGAGCGTTTTTCACGTCAAAAGAAAGGCCATAGCCAAACAGTAGGATCAACACCACCGGCAACAGCAGACCGACGATAAGGTTGCTGCGGTCGCGCAGCATTTGCCGGGTTTCCTTGCGCGTGAGCGCGATCAGGCGGCTGGCAAATCCTGTGGTGCTCACGCCGCCGCTCCTGTGATCTCGCGACGGGCGCGACTTTGTTCGACGATGGCGATAAAGGCGCTGTTCATTTCGCCTCCTGCATTTCCCGCCTGTTCGCGAACCTCGCGAGGCGTACCCAGCGCGAGCAACCGCCCTGCATCCTGGATCGCAATACGGTCGCAGTACTCCGCCTCTTCCATGAAGTGGGTGGTAATGATGATTGTCACACCACCTTTTGCGAGCGCCGTAATGGTGCGCCAGAACGCACGCCTGGCAAGCGGATCGATGCCACTGGTAGGCTCGTCAAGAAACAGGATTTCAGGCTCGTGCAGGAGACCGGTCGCCATGGCGAGGCGCTGCTTGTAGCCGGCGGGCAGAAGCCCGCTTTCAGCCGATGGGTCCAGATCAAACTGATCCAGGGACGCCGCAATGCGATCGCGCAAGGCCTTTCCTCTGAGACCATACGCGCCGCCGAAGAACTCCAGGTTTTCGCGAATGGTCAGATTGCCGTAGAGCGCGAATTTCTGGGACACATAACCAATGCGACCCCGCGCCTCGGCGCGTGCGGTACGCAGGTTGCGCCCTGCCACTTCCAGATGCCCGCTGGTTGCAGGTAACAGGCCACACAGCATGCGAAAGGTGGTTGTCTTGCCCGCGCCATTGGGTCCAAGCAGACCAAAGATTTCACCTCGCCCGACTTCAAAGGACGTACTCGCGACAGCCGTAAAATCACCGAACTTGCGCACCAGGTCGCGCACAACAATCACAGGCTTGGCATGAGTGTCATCGGTGCTCTGGTCTGCCGCCGCCTGACGACCGCCACTGGGCACAGAGGCAGGCTTATCCTCGTCTTCATGCTGCCGCAGCAGCATCATGAACGTGTCTTCCAGATCTTCAGGCCGTTGCTCCGTTGCGGCATCACCGAGAATTTTCAGCAGCTTTTCGTTATCCGCCCCAGGCTGCTGGATGAAACGAACATTTCCACCCCTGGGAACAGCATCGATGATGAGATCGCGCGCATCAATCAGTTCGGCTTGTAAATCACGCGCCGGCACGCTTTCGGCTACGACCGCGGTGAACGTGAGGCCACTGGCACGCACACTCAGCTTGGCAGGTGTGCCATGAGCAAGCACCTGCCCCTTGTTCATCACGTAGACCTTGGCGCAGCGCTCAGCCTCATCCATGTACGCGGTGCTGACAATAACGCTCAGTTGCTCACCATCGATAAGCTGCTGAACGATTTTCCATAGGTCACGACGCGACAACGGATCAACACCCACACTCGGCTCATCGAGCAACAGCAGGTCAGGCGAGCGCACCAACGTACAGGCAAGCCCCAGCTTCTGCTTCATGCCGCCCGACAGTTTACCAGCCGGCCGGTCTGTGAAGTTCGTCAAATCGGTCATGGCCAACATGCGGCCAAAGCGTTCGCGGCGCTGGTCAGCAGGTACGCCGTGCAGGTCGGCATAAAGATCCAGGTTCTCCTGCACACTCAGATCCTCATAAAGACCGAAGCGCTGAGGCATGTAGCTGATGCGATCTTGAACCGCCTGTGGTTCGGCTGCGACGTCGATGCCGAGCACGCGGAGTGCGCCGGAATCCGGCTTGAGCAATCCGGCAATCATGCGCATCAGAGTGGTCTTACCGGCACCGTCGGGTCCGACCAGTGCGGTAAGCTGCCCTTTGCGAACCATCATCGAGATGCGGTCAAGGGCCGCGACCGGTTCGCCATCCGGGCCAGCGAACACCTTGCCTATCTCATCAACTGTGACGATCGCATCGTCGTCGCTCATAGCGCAGCCCCGATGGGCGCGCGAACAGTCGCGGGCTGACCAAGGCGCAGTACATTTGCAGCATCCTCGACAATCACGCGCACCTCATAAACAAGGTTGGTGCGCAGTTCCGTCGTCTGCACTGACTTCGGGGTGAACTCGGCAACCGAGGAGATGTAGCCAATCTTGCCGGCAACCGGCTGCTCAGGGTGGCTGTCTGTGAAGACTTGCGCCACCATGCCCGGCTTGATCTTGCCAAGATCTGGCTCACTCACGTAGACACGCACCCACTTCGGATCGGTCAGGGCCAAGGCTATCACCGCCTGCTGCGAACTGACCATGTCCCCAGGCTCGCGCAGCCGGGAGCGAACAACAGCATCGGCGGGAGACTTGAGTTTGCCGAGATCAATCTGGTGACGCAACAGCGCCAAACTGGCTTCTGCGGCATTAAGCTGGGCGGTGGCAGCAGCCACATCCTCCACGCGCGGTCCTATTTCGGCCAGACGAAGCGTGGCGCGCATCTCCTCGACCTTGGCCTTGGCAGCTTCAGCATCGGCTCGCTTCTGGTCTACGGTTTGCTCGCTGATCACCCCGCTTGGAGCAGACTGCAAACGCTTTGCGCGAGCAAAATCAGCATCAGCGCGCACGGACGTGGCCTTGGCGGAAGCAAGTTGCGCGCGCGCCTGCTCAATCTCCTCCGGACGCGAACCGTTGCAAAGCTTCAACAGGTTCTGCCGCTGCGCTTCGACATTGGCCTCTTGCTGCTGCGCTTGGAGTTCCAGAGTTTTTGTGTCCAGGCGGGCAATGACCTGGCCAGCCGTCACGCGATCACCTTCTTCCACGGCCAGCTCGGTGATCCGCCCATTGCCATCGAAGGCCAGCGAGACCTGCCGGATGTCCACGTTACCGTAGAGGACAAGTTCATTGCCGGTATCGGCATTGCGCCCACTCCACCAGAACCACCCGCCAA
>JBKEAX010000088.1:0-1690 GCA_047972825.1 Hyphomicrobiaceae bacterium
ATCTCCTGTTTTCGGCGCTTTTAGCGCTGCACGCTTCCGGTTAGGGGGCGGAGAACGTTGGTAAATTTGAGCACTGGTATAGCATAGAGCAAGCTTCAGGCCGTTCTGCAATATGTCCAGAAAACGGATTCATCTTTGAGGTGCGGAAGAAGGCTTGAAATAAAAACGCGCGGCATAGGCTTGCCACGCGTTCTTGAGTGATAATTTCAAAACCGGACGGGCATTACGCCCAGCCCAGGTATTAGTTATTCTCGTCTGAATCCTGGCCTTCGCCCTCGCCGTCATCATCGCGCTTCTTGAAGGCGGCACCCAGAATATCACCCAACGATGCGCCTGAGTCTGATGAGCCGTATTGAGCGACGGCAGTCTTCTCTTCGGCAATTTCAAGCGCCTTGACCGACACGCCGACACGCCGCGCAGCCTTGTCGATCGAGGTGATTGCAGCATCCACCTTGTCACCAATGTTAAAGCGCTCGGGCCGCTGCTCGGAACGCTCCCGCGACAGGTCGGAGCGCTTGATGAACGTGGTGAAATCGCTATCAGCCAGCTTGACCTCGATACCATTCTCCTGAACCTGAACGACGGTGCAGGTAACGGTATCGCCCTTCCGGAACTTGCCAACGGCTTCGATCGGATCGCCGCCAAGCTGCTTGATACCTAGAGAAATGCGCTCCTTGGTGGAATCGACATCGAGAACCACGGCGCTGACGTTGTCGCCCTTCTTGTAGTCCTTGATGGCTTCATCACCCGGCCGGTTCCAGTCCAAGTCGGACAAATGGACCATGCCGTCGACGCCGCCGTCGAGCCCGATGAACAAGCCGAATTCGGTGATGTTACGGATCGGGCCTTCGACTTCGGAGCCCTTTGGATGCGAAGCCAGGAAGGCATCCCACGGGTTGTCCTGCGTCTGCTTGAGACCAAGGGAAATGCGCCGCTTTTGCGGATCGACTTCAAGAACCTGCACGTCCACCTGCTGGCTTGTCGAAACGATTTTGCCTGGGTGGATGTTCTTCTTCGTCCAGCTCATCTCCGAGACGTGGATCAGGCCTTCAACACCCGGCTCCAGCTCGACGAATGCACCGTAATCAGCGATGTTGGTAACGTTGCCGCTGACTTTCATGCCGACCGGGTACTTGGCCTCGATGCCTTCCCACGGATCAGACTGCAACTGCTTCATGCCAAGCGAGATGCGCTGCGTATCGGGATTGATGCGAATGATTTGCACCTTGACCGTGTCGCCCACATTGAGGATCTCGGAAGGGTGGTTGACTCGGCGCCAGGCCATGTCAGTGACGTGCAGCAGGCCGTCAATGCCGCCCAGATCAATGAATGCACCATAATCGGTGATGTTCTTGACGAGCCCGTCGATAACCTGGCCTTCCGCCAAGCGTGCAACGATGTCGGCACGCTGTTCGGCACGGGTTTCTTCCAGGACAGAGCGGCGCGAGACAACGATGTTGCCGCGACGACGGTCCATCTTCAGGATCTGGAAGGGCTGCGGCTGATGCATCAGCGGGCCGATGTCACGCACCGGGCGAATATCGACCTGGCTGCCCGGCAGGAACGCCACCGCGCCATCAAGGTCAACTGTGAAGCCACCCTTGACCTTGTTGAAGATAACACCCTGAACCTTTTCGCTGGCCTCGAACTGTTTCTCAAGCCGGTTCCAGCTTTCCTCGCGGCGCGCCTT
>JBKEAX010000141.1:0-5780 GCA_047972825.1 Hyphomicrobiaceae bacterium
CGATTACAACAACAGGCAATCGTAATGACTCGAAGCGCTCGATCGCACTCGCCAACGATCGCACGATCGATAATCGAGACTTCATCCTGCGCTACGAGCTTTCTGGAAAAGTTGTGCAAGCGGGCTTGCTTACCCACAAGGATGACAAGGGCGGAACGCTTTCGCTACTTATCGAGCCGCCGACCGTGCCTGCCGCTGAAGATGTCACGCCACGCGAAATGATCTTCGTTCTCGATACCTCCGGATCAATGAATGGCGCGCCAATCACGGCGAGCAAGGTCTTCATGGCGGAAGCCTTGCGCGTGCTCCGGCCGTCTGACTATTTCCGCATCATCCGCTTTTCATCGAGCGCATCGGAGCTTTCAGCAGGCCCTATCCCAGCAACACCTGCCAACCTCCGTTCGGCCCTCACCTTCGTCAAGGCTTTGAGAGCCAATGGTGGCACGGAAGTACTTTCGGGGCTCCGCTTGGCCTTCAACAGCCATCCCCTCCCCGGCACGCATCGCATGCTTGTGTTTCTCTCCGACGGCTATGTCGGCAACGAAGCGGAAATCCTCAACATGGTTGCCGCCGGTATTGGCAATGCTCACACCTATGTTCTGGGTGTCGGCACCGGCGTCAATCGTTTCCTGCTGGCCGAAATGGCGCACCAAGGCCGCGGCTTCATGCGCATCATCGACCCGACGGAGAAAAGCGAGGAAGCAGCAGTTGCGTTCGCCAAAAAGCTCAACGCCACACTGATGACGGATCTCTCGATCGACTGGGGTGACCTTACTGTTTCCGATGTAACGCCCGCCACCTTGCCAGACCTGTTCGCCGGGGACTCGCTTCGCGTCCAGGCACGCTTTACCCGTGGAGGAGAGCACGTCATCAACATCAAGGGTAAAGTCCGCGGCCGTGAAGCGTCGCTGCCGGTCAAGCTGTCACTGCCTGATGAGGCAACAGGTGAAGAAACGCGTGCCGTGCCGCTCATATGGGCGCGCACGAAAATAAAAGACAACATGCGCGAATTGATGATACCGGAGTTGCTACGCCGAAGTGGACATTCCAACGCAGCACTTGAGGACGCGGTGACCAAGCTTGGTCTCACCTATCACCTCACAACGCAATGGACATCGTTCGTGGCGGTGGCGACCAAAGTCCTCAATACCGCACCTGAAACGACGCGCGATGCCGACATAAATCTGCCGATGGTTAAAGGCGTCGGGCCGAATGCCTATCCGCAGGCTGGAAAGCCGCAGCAGCAACAACGGCAATTGCCGCCGCAGCAACGCGCCTCCAATCCTTTTGTTCAAACCGCGCAACTGCAACAAAAGTTCGCTGGATCATCCACGCCTGAGCCAGAAGCCGTGGGTGGAATTGCGATCCTCGTACTGAGCTTGCTGGTGGCGCTACGTCGCCGCCGGGCTCGGGTCGCGTAATGCAGACGCCTCTCCCCGAAATCAGGACAAATGGACATGGGCAGCAATGCCCATGCCAGAACAATATCCAGCACCCCAATGCTGCAAAACATATGATCCTACCGCGTGAAACATCATCCAAGGCCGGGTTTCGCACCACGGTGAGCTAGAGCATGTTTAGCCGAAGTGTGTAGCGGTTCGGCGTGAAGAACATGCTCAAAAGAAAATAGAGCGCGCTCGCGATTCGGTGAAAAGTGAACGCGATCTAGGCTCCTGGCCCCAGGTCTGCCCTCAGGTACGCCGCAACCCCGGCCATGCCAACTGCCGCATGCGCGGGCAAATTGCCTTTTTCTTGCACATTTTTGCGTTCGACAACGTGTTGTACGGGTATACCGGGTGCGACGGTTGTGCGCACGATCAAATGCAGACAGTCCAGCGACAGCTAATGTAGGCTTATCGTGCATTGCTGACCTTAAAGTGCATCACTAACTTTCAAGGGCTTAGTGCATATGGATTTTGCCGAACCGCTGCGCATATTTGCGCAACGTGCGTTAGTGTGGCCGCGTTTGCGTGGAACCGGACGCAATGTCAAACCGGAATGAGACGAAGATGGACATGAGCACACCTCGAACCGGCGCGCGAAATGCGCCACCCGTATTTGAACATGGCCGGTCTCTCATGGGCGGTTACGAGGTGCTGTTTTCCGATGTCTGGGGCGTCCTGCATGATGGCGTCACCGCCTACAGCGAAGCAACCGACGCACTGGAACGTTTCCGTGCACGGGGCGGCACAGTCATCCTGGTGTCGAACGCACCGGTGCCCAACACCAGGGTTGCGGAGATGCTGGCTGACAAGAAGGTTCCACGCGGTGCCTGGGACGCCATTGTCTCATCGGGCGACATTGCGCTTTCACATATTGATGCGTGCGGCTTCGAACGGCTCCATTGGATCGGCCCGGTTGAGCGGGACAAGGCACTGTTCGACAATATGCATTGGCCGTCAGAAACGCTTGAAAGCGCCGATGCCATTTTGTGTAGCGGATTGGACGACGACCGAGGTGAAACTGCAGAGAGTTATCGTTCGCGCCTGCAAATCGCTCTTGATCGCAAGCTGCCGTTCGTTTGTGCCAATCCTGACCTGGTGGTTGACGTCGGTGGCCAACATTTCTTGTGTGCGGGAGCAATTGCGGATCTCTACGAAGAGATGGGTGGGCCGGTGTTCTGGGCGGGCAAGCCCCACGCGATTGCCTATCGCGCAGCGCATGAAACCGCAGAGCGCATTCGCGGCAAGCATATCGATACGCGCGAAATCCTGGTGATCGGCGATGCGGTTCGCACCGACCTGGAGGGCGCCAAGAATTTTGGCGTGGATGCGCTGTTCATTGCCAGCGGGATCCATGCGCCAGACCTCATGGACGGACGCGAGATCGACGAAGCCAAACTTACAGAACTCTTCAAAGGTGCCGATCCCGACTCCCCTGTTGGAGCAATGTCATATCTCCGCTGGTAGAATTTTGACACCGGCCCATCGTCTCAAGGCGCGTTCGGAGGCGGCTTTGAGGGATCACGCCATCCGACCGGCGGCGGCATTGCGGTATCGGAAAATGTACCGAAGGTCATGTCTGGCGCGGACGTATTGTGGCGCGATGGAACGAGGCGGCCAGTCCAGATGTCGGTGGCCGACTTGGCGCCTTTAAAATCCATGATCGCGCTTTCGCGCCAGCCAGGTTCGCTTTTCTCCCTCACGGCGACTTGCGCAACGTCATTGTTGAAGCGGGTTACGAACATGGAACGGAGTGCGGCGAAGGGTTTATCACTTACAGGCTTGGCAAACGTCACCTGCAATTGGTGATGGGCATTATCGAGCGTGCCGAGTGCGACCTGGGAACTGTTCCCATCTCTGTATGTCAGCGTGAATGTGCGCGCCTTCGGATCAAATTCGACTTGTTCGATGTCGACCACTGGCCGGCCACTGTCTTGCGTAACTGGGCCGATCAGAAATGAAGAACCAAAAGCTGTTGGTGCATGGCCGGTGGGCGCCTTGGGACGCATGCGCCAGTACCCATCCTGGGGATACAGCACCAATACTTCCTCGCCGCCCATGGGCCGAATGACCCAGACCTGCAATAGGTGAACCCCCTCATGGGACTTGTCACCGATGACGACACGAGCCCCGGCATTGCGCCAGAAGCTTTCGTAGCGATGTGCAACAACCCAAAGGTCTATGTCTTCATAGATCGTTGTGCGTTCGGGCGGCTGAGCGGGAGCAGTTGCTTCAGTCTTGAATTCGCATGCCGTCCAGTCGGGCTCGAAACTATCGCTGGCTGCGAGACGTGTGCCGGTATAGGCCGGGTGGGCAGCCTCGATACTGAACCGCGTCACCTCAGGCGCCGAGAAGGTCAGCGTGACGTTGTCCTTTTCAGCGCACAGCACAGGCTCGGATTTGTTTTCCACGCTAACCCCGAGCATACCTTCCGATGCCGCCACTGCACTTGTGGCACCGATGGCGAGAAACGCTGATGATACAAAAATCCATCGACATGAACGTTTTGCGCTTTCAGACAAGAAACGCATAGATATCTCCAGAATTTGCTTCGTGAGGCAGGGCTGCGATGTGGGCCTGCATCTGGGCAGCCCCGACAGGATTGTTCAAAGCCAGCTTCTGGCTTTCACCGAGCGCAACATTGAAGGCATAAGGCCCGATTTCTTTGAGACGGTCGAGGCACGCATAGGCGATATCGCGTTGAATTGTCGTAAACTCGAATGAAAGCGCGGGCACTGGGCGTGACAGACCCGCCATAACGTCGGCCTCGAAACCTTCAACGTCGACCTTGATGAATGCCGGGACGCCATGTTGTTCGATGAGGTTGTCCAGTGTGGTGACAGGAACGGTGATTTCGCGGTCCCAGATTTGTCCTTCCCAGCCCCCGGCTCCTTCAGCAGCTTTGATGAATTCGTTGGAAGCCGTGGTGACGGTGGGGTTAGCAGAATTGACATGCAGGGTGAGTTGCCCCGCCTCTCGCCCGCAGGCGCTCTGGATCAACGTTACGGCCCCATCGCAGCAGTAGAGAGCATCCAGCACCGCCATGCAGTCTGGCTGCGGTTCCAGTGCAACGACGCGCGCACCAAGACGACGGAATGATGCAATGCGGTCGCCAACGTGTGAGCCAATATCAAAGGCCAGTGCACTTTTTCTGAGGTGCCGCCCATAAAGCGCGTCCATCGCAATTTCGCGATCGGCATCCCCATAATAGACATCCAGCGAGCGCTTCAACGAAGAAAACCGCGGATCACCCTTCAAGCGATCGACCGTCGTGCAATGGCGAGCAGACATGACGTGTTGTCCTCAAGCGTTCGGCTGCACCGCAGTGATCTCGCGCGGTGGAGCAAAGTCCTCCGGAATGCCGCACAGTCCTGCTTTTTTCATCCAGCGACCCAGCGCCGGTGACGCGGTCAGCATGGCAAACGGGATGGCAAGGATATAACCAGCCGTAAGAGGCAGGCTCCACAGCAGCACCGTCGGCGAAATCACATAAAGTGCGCCGCATACGATCAGACCGAACAAGGTTTGTGGCCAGAGGTTTTCGACAGCGGTTGCAAAGGAGATCCCTGCCGCATCGCGCTGCTGGCCACCCCAGGTCACGGACTTGCCAAACAGCAGACCGATCATGAAAATAGTTGTTCTGATTGTAGAGACAGCCCCCTGCAGAAACGAGAAGGCGAGTTCGAGGATCGCACTGACGAAGAAGCGGGGCGGACCGCCGTAGGCTGCCATCCCACCTTTCGTCAGCACCGCATCAATCAATCCTGCGATTTTCGGCATCAGGTACATGACGAAGAAGGTAATATACAGACCTGCAGCAAGCGCGGATGGGAAACCCGGCACTGCTTGTGCCTCCAGTGCTGCAAACGGCAATAACGCGATCATGATCGTCCACGCAGGAATGCCGACGAACATGAGGATTGCCCAAAGCAGCTGGAACCGGCTCATTGGCAGCAGCCCCGGATGGTTGAGCAGTTTCACATACTGCATGTTGCCCTGACACCAGCGCACGTCACGTTTGGCAAAGTCGAGCATAGTCGGTGGGTTTTCTTCCCACGAGCCTTCTTCAACGGGGTAAACGCGCACTTCGAAGCCGGCCTTACGCATCAAGGTTGCCTCGACCTGATCGTGGGACAGCACATGCCCACCAAGCGGCGGTGATCCTGGCAGTAACGGTAGATCGCATTCCTCAACGAACGGCTTGATCCGGACCAGGGCATTATGCCCCCAGAACGGTCCGCAATCCGCCGTCCACCAGGCCTGCCCCATGGTATAGGAGCGCATGCCGTGGCGCATGCCGAACTGAAAAATGCGTGCAAATGCTGACGTCGATGGCAT
>JBKEAX010000165.1:0-5843 GCA_047972825.1 Hyphomicrobiaceae bacterium
TCAATCTTGCTGTTGACACCATCCAACGCCACCAAAACTTTGTTCGAGGCTGCATTAATGCCTCGAAACTGAAGATCAATTCCGGCTTTCTGGTTGAATACCCCAACGCCTCCGTTGTTGACATTGGAAGCTGTATTGGCCTCACCACCAGCCCCACCTGTAGCTGCAATGGTGACCGCATCTGCACTAGGCGTGATTGCAATATTCGCACCCGCCACGAGTGACTTGAACGGCAAATCCACTCCTGATTTGGCCATTGCCAGCCCGGTGCCAGCACCTGAGTTGGAACTCGTATTGGCCTCACCGCTTCCAGCTGGCCCCATAGGTCCCTCTGGTCCTGCCGGGCCCGCCGGACCCGGATCGCCTTGTGGACCCTGCGGCCCCTTTGGGCCGAGTGACTGCAGATTGATGTGCTCGGCCAGAACATCGACGCCGGGCAATTTTACGACGTTGACAATCATTACGAGATACCTTTTTCAAGATGAAGAGTACCCTCCCAGATCCGTAGCTCGCGACCATCGATGCTGAGCAGCAAATCATGGTGGTAGACCCCGGGAGCCAGTGACGCGATCGTCGACGCTGGCACCGACACCTCGAAAGCACCGCCCTCCGCCTCAACAATGGTTACGCCGGTTGTTCCGCTTGAAAGGACGAGCGCGTCTTCGTCACTGAAACTCGGCTCAAGCGACATGCGAAGGCTGGCGTTCGAAAGGTCAAGTGGGGTACCGCTGGAATCGCTCAACGCAAAAACCTGCCGCAGGTCCTCGTTCGTAGCGAGCGAGAAATTTACCTTATAGAACGTCATCGCAGGTCCTCTAGCCACCGGCTACGCCTCAACCTGCGTAAGAATAGTCGGCATGTCCTGGGCGGGGATTAGAGCACTTCAAGCTTGCAAGCGCTCGGCTACTGCCTTTGCATAATGATGCTGCGATATTCGGCTTTGATTTTACGCAGCACAGCTTGCATAGCCCCCGCCAGCTCTTTCGGAGTGTTTCCAACCTCACGCTGCCGTGCCACCAGCGTCAGCGTTCGCGAGATCTTCGGCCCCGGCAACCGCATTGCCACAACGCTGTTTTGCGGCATCTGCGCTTGAAAGAGGCATAGCGGCGTAGTGATCGCGAAACCGTCACCTGCCGCAACACTTGCGGCAACACCGAATGGCGTATCGAATTCAATACCCGAAGATGCCGCAACGCCGAGCCGCCGCAAATGACGCTCGATTTCAAGTCCCGTCTGCGACCTCGCGCTGAAGCGAATGAACCGCAAAGTCGCAGCCAGCCTCTTTAGATCTTCGAGCGTCTCGACAGGTTCCGCTCCGCCCGGCAGCAACAAGACATATGATTCCTTGATGAGTTCAAAGCGCTCCAGCCCCGGGGTTTCCTGAAGATCATCGACACCTACGAGCATGTCGAGACGGCGCGTCAACAATGACGCTGCATGCGCCTCTGTAAGTCCAGACAGAACCGACACGGATTCGGCATGAGCCGTGAGGAACTTTGCGGTCGTCTCCGTCAACGCACGACTGACTGAATCGACCAGACCGATCCGCAGCAACGGTACTTTGCCGCGCACCGTGTCCCGAAGCAGGGAAGGAATTTCACGGGCATCGGCGAGCAGTGTGAAGGCCCGCGCACGCAACACCGCGCCAGCGGGCGTTAGCGCCATTGGCCTCACCGAACGATCAAGAAGACTGGCGCCCGTCTTGCGCTCAAGCTCGGCAATAGCCAGCGAGACCGCCGGCTGCGACAGACCAAGCGCCCGCGCCGCCGCGGACATACTTCCAGCCTCACAAACGGCTGCAAAAATATCCAATTCGCGCAAATCAAACGGAATTTCCGGGACATGCTCAGACATTGCCACACTATAAGTCAAACTTATATTTCATTCAAACGGCCGATATCGTTAGCTGACCGGAATTTCATCCTTTTGCGGGAGCCGGCATATGGGCAGCCCAGGCTATTCAATTTTTGGTGTTCTCAAGGAGGCCCTGCGCGGCCACAAGGGCTGGGGGAGAGCCTGGCGCGCGGCTGAGCCCAAGCCCTTCTATGACGTTGTTATTGTCGGCGGCGGTGGCCATGGCCTTGCAACGGCCTACTACCTCGCCAAGCGCCATGGCATCAGGAATGTTGCCGTTCTCGAAAAGGGCTGGATCGGTTCTGGCAACGTCGGTCGCAACACCACCATCGTCAGATCCAATTACATGCTGCCAGGCAATATCCCCATGTATGAGTTGTCCATGCAGCTGTGGGAAGGGCTGGAACAGGACCTCAACTACAACGCAATGGTCTCACAGCGCGGCGTACTGAACCTGTGCCACTCAGATGCCCAACGCGACGCCTTTGCCCGGCGCGGCAATGCCATGCGTCTCCACGGCGTCGATGCCGAGTTGCTCGACCGCGATGGCGTGCACGCGATGTACCCCTGGCTTAACTTCGACGATGCACGCTTCCCTATTCATGGCGGGCTTCTGCAGCCGCGTGGCGGTACAGTGCGTCATGATGCCGTCGCCTGGGGCTTCGCGCGCGGCGCGGACTCGTTCGGCGTCGACATCATCCAGAATTGTGAAGTCACTGGTTTCCGCATCAAGAATGGATCTGTCGAGGGCGTCGAAACCACACGCGGCTTCATAGGCGCACGCAAGGTCGGACTATCCTGCGCAGGCAATTCCTCGCGCGTAGCCGCCATGGCAGATCTCACCCTTCCTATCGAAAGCCATGTGCTGCAAGCCTTCGTATCCGAAGGCATCAAGCCGTTGATCGACGGCGTCGTCACCTTTGGCGCCGGCCACTTCTACATCAGTCAGTCCGACAAGGGTGGCCTCGTCTTCGGTGGTGATCTCGATGGCTATAACTCATATGCCCAGCGCGGAAACATGCCCGTAGTTGAAGACGTTCTGGAAGGCGGCATGGCCCTGATGCCTCGCATCGGTCGCGTGCGGCTCTTGCGTTCGTGGGGCGGCAACGTCGATATGTCCATGGACGGCTCTCCCATCATCGACCGCACACCTGTCGAAGGGCTCTACATAAATGCAGGCTGGTGCTACGGCGGCTTCAAGGCAACCCCTGCTGCTGGCGTCTGTTTCGCACACCTCCTGGCCCGCGATGAGCCGCACGAGGTAGCAACCGCCTATCGGCTCGATCGCTTCCAGACAGGTCACATGATTGACGAGAAGGGCATGGGAAACCAGCCAAACCTGCACTGATTCACGTCCAGGAAAGAAGGACACGCCATGCGCATCAACTGTCCCTGCTGTGGTGAACGCAGCGTCGATGAGTTCGTCTATCTGGGCGATGCAAACGTCACTCGGCCGAGCACCCAGGAACTGGACAACGCCGAAGCCTTCCATGCCTATGGATATCTGCGCCGCAACCTGGATGGCCCAACGCGTGAATTATGGTTTCACGCCGCTGGATGTCACAGCTGGCTCGTTATCACGCGCGACACCCGCACACACGAAATATCAAAGGTGGAAATGGCACGCGACGTTGCACAAAAACGACTCCCCGCGAACGACGATGGTCAGGAGGCAACGCAATGAGCCGCACGCACCAGCCCTTTCGCCTAGCAAGCGGTGGCCTTGTCGACCGCACGAAAGACCTCGGCTTCACATTCGATGGTAAAAACTACACCGGCCACGCTGGAGATACGCTTGCCTCCGCGCTGCTCGCCAACGGCGTAACCCTGGTCGCCCGCTCCTTCAAATACCATAGACCGCGCGGCATTCTTTCCGCCGGCTCGGAGGAGCCCAACGCCATTGTCGAGCTGCGCGATGGCCCACGGCGTGAACCCAACACTCGCGTCACAACAGCCGAGCTCTACAACGGTCTTTCCGCAAAAAGCCAGAACCGTTGGCCGTCGCTTTCCTTCGACGTCATGTCAATCAACAACCTGCTTTCGCCGGTGTTCGTCGCCGGGTTCTACTACAAGACATTCATGTGGCCCGCGTCTTTCTGGGAAAAGCTCTACGAGCCAATGATACGCAATGCCGCCGGCCTGGGACGCGCCGCCAAGGAGGCGGACCCCGACAGCTACGAAAAGTCCACCGCATTTTGTGATGTCCTGATTGTCGGTGCCGGCCCTGCCGGGCTTATGGCGGCGCTCGCTGCAGGGAGAGCGGGCGCGCGCGTTGTCCTGGCCGACGAAAGCTTCATGTTCGGCGGCCGCATGCTTGGCGAAAGCAGGACGGTCGGCGGACTGGACGGTCACGCCTGGAGCGCAAATGTAATTGCCGAACTCTCGTCCATGCCGGATGTGACGTTGATGCCCCGCACGACCATCTTCGGCGCCTACGACGGTGGAACGTTTGGCGCAATCGAGCGAGTGGCCGATCATGTGCCCATCCCAGCAGCGCATCAACCACGCCAGCGTCTGTGGCGGATCATAGCCAAGCGCTCCATCATCACCACCGGCGGCACCGAACGCCCCATCGTTTTCGGGAACAACGATCGCCCAGGCGTAATGCTATGCAACGCTGTTCGAACCTACATCAACCGCTACGGCGTTGCCCCCGGCCGCACCGCAGTTGTATTCGCAAACAATGATGATGGCACTTCAACGGTAGCAGACCTGGTAAGAGCTGGCATTAATATAGCAGCGCTCGTCGATGCCCGGCCCGTCTCGCCACCCCACATTATCGAACTGGCGCAACGCCACGCAATCCGCCTCATAAACGGCGTTGTAAGCGATGCGGAAGGCCGGCTGAAGGTCACCAAAGCCCGCATCAAGCCCAACGGCAGCGCCGCGTTCGATGTTGCTTGCGACCTGATCGCGGTGTCCGGCGGATGGAACCCCAACATCCAGATCACCACGCACCTTAATGGCCGCCCCGAGTGGAGCGATAAGCTTTCAGCTTTCATTCCCGGTGCAATGCCCCAGGGCATGCGCACGGCGGGTACAGCAGCTGGAAGTTATACGCTTGCCGATTGCCTTTCCGAAGGCGCCATTGCCGGTACCGCCGCAGCGGTTGATACTGGCTTCACGTCGCTACAAATCGACGTGCCATCAGCCGATGATGAAACAACAGCCATCACCTCCTTCTGGCATGTCGGCGACGCTCGCCACAAAGCCTTCGTTGATTTCCAAAACGACGTTGCAGCCTCCGACATCGTGCTTGCCGAACGTGAAGGGTTCAGCGCAGTCGAGCATCTCAAGCGCTACACAACGCTTGGCATGGCAACCGACCAGGGCCGCACAGCCAATGTCAACGGCCTGGCAATCCTGGCCAGCTTGACCGGCAAGACGATTCCACAAACAGGCATGACCACAGCGCGCCCGCCATTTACGCCGGTATCACTTGGCGCATTCGCCGGCCACCACCGTGGCAAGAATTTCAAGCCGTCACGGCGGCCACCCTCCTTTGCCTGGTCCAAGGAACAAGGCGCTGTCTTCGTGGAAACCGGCTTGTGGCTGCGGCCCGCATATTTTCCGCGATCAGGTGAGGGCGATTGGCTCACAACGGTAAAGCGCGAGGTTGAAACCGTCCGCAAGGCCGTGGGAATATGCGATGTATCAAGCCTCGGCAAGATAGACGTGCAAGGCTCCGACGCCGCAAAACTCCTTGATCTTGTCTATATGAACCCCATGAAGAGCCTGAAGATCGGCAAAGCGCGTTACGGTGGCATGCTGCGCGAAGATGGCATTCTCATGGATGATGGAACCGTCGCACGGTTGGGTGAAAATCACTACTTCGTCACGACGACCACTGCCAATGCCGTCAAAGTCTACCAGCACATGCAATTTGCTTTGCAGTGGCTATGGCCCGATCTCGACGTCCAGATCTCTTCAGCCACTGAACAATGGGCGCAGTATGCGGTTGCCGGACCGAAGTCCCGCGATCTGCTGCG
>JBKEAX010000181.1:0-1799 GCA_047972825.1 Hyphomicrobiaceae bacterium
TGCTTCGCGACATGGCGACCGGGCAGGAGCTGGCTAGGTCGGACATGCCGGCACTGAGTTATGCTGGTCAAGGTATTACTGGCGTTCTGGTCGACCAAATGTTCTCGGACCTGGAAGACCGTGTCATGGAGAATTACCTCCTTACGGTTCGTACTTGGTTGGGCAAGTACTGATTGTTCTGATCCCGTGCCTACGACCGGTACAGATTGCATTCCCGGCAATCAGCTATGACATCACGGATCACCGACGTCCGTTACGTTGCCGGCCATGCGATCAATTCATCCTTGAAGAACTGCTCCCAAACCCTTAGAGAACGGGCGCAACGTGCGCGTGATCCCGGCTATGCGGGGCGCGCGGAGCATGTCAGTCCCGTAGGCTTGAGGATTTTACGATGGCGAAGGCAAAATTTGATCGGACGAAGCCGCACTGCAACATCGGCACGATCGGTCACGTTGACCACGGCAAGACGTCATTGACTGCCGCGATCACGAAGGTTCTGGCTGAAGTTGGCGGCAAGTCTGAGGCTGTAGCTTTTGAGAACATCGACAAGGCCCCCGAAGAGCGCGAGCGCGGCATCACGATTTCCACGGCTCACGTGGAGTATGAGACGGATGCGCGCCACTATGCGCACGTGGACTGCCCTGGGCACGCTGACTATGTGAAGAACATGATCACGGGCGCCGCGCAGATGGACGGTGCGATATTGGTTGTGTCTGCTGCTGACGGTCCGATGCCTCAGACGCGCGAGCACATTCTTCTTGCGCGCCAGGTTGGCGTTCCAGCGCTTGTTGTGTTCATGAACAAGGTGGACATGGTCGATGACGCTGAGCTTCTGGAGCTTGTTGAGATGGAGGTTCGCGAGCTTCTGTCTTCGTATCAGTTCCCCGGCGACGATATTCCGATCGTGAAGGGTTCTGCGTTGTGCGCCTTGGAAGGCCGCAACGATGAGATCGGCAAGCAGGCGATCGTCGAGCTTATGAAGGCTGTTGATGACTACATCCCTCAGCCAGAGCGCCCCAAGGACCAGCCGTTCCTGATGCCGATTGAGGACGTTTTCTCGATTTCGGGTCGCGGTACCGTTGTCACGGGCCGCATTGAGCGCGGTATCGTCAAGGTTGGCGAGGAGGTCGAGATTGTCGGCCTTCGCGACACGAAGAAGACGACTGTCACAGGCGTTGAGATGTTCCGCAAGTTGCTTGACCAGGGTGAGGCTGGCGACAACGTCGGTGCTCTTCTTCGGGGTATTGACCGTGAGGGTGTTGAGCGTGGTCAGGTTCTTTGCAAGCCCGGCTCGATCAAGCCGCACAAGAAGTTCAAGGCTGAGGCCTACATCCTGACAAAGGATGAGGGTGGTCGTCACACGCCGTTCTTCACGAACTACCGTCCTCAGTTTTACTTCCGTACGACGGACGTGACAGGTGTTGTGACGCTTCCGGAAGGCACTGAGATGGTTATGCCGGGCGACAACGTTACGATGGACGTTGAGCTTATCACGCCGATCGCGATGGAAGAGAAGCTGCGCTTCGCCATCCGTGAAGGCGGCCGCACCGTCGGCGCCGGCGTCGTCGCAGCAATAACAGAGTAATGGGATGCCCTGGCCTCTCGCACACGGCTGAGGCGCCGACAAAACCAAAAAGACATGAAGTGGGGCAGGCCCCACTTCAAATCGGCGCCGTAGCGGCGTTTTGCAAAAGATGGGCTGACTTCATGATCGTTGTCACGACGAATGATCTTCCCGGCCATCGGGTCGTCCGCAGTCTGGGCCTTGCTCGCGGCATTTCGGTTCGCTCACGATCTGT
>JBKEAX010000184.1:0-2801 GCA_047972825.1 Hyphomicrobiaceae bacterium
CCGGACGATTGCCGCTCCCCGGCCACATGATTGGCTGGATCTGGACGGCCATTTGTTTCCTGGTGGTTTCAGGTGCTGCAACGGCGGTTGACGCAGGCAACGCAGGTGCTCCGCCGGCACCTGAAAATAGATCACTCGTCCAGACGTCACCCCCAATCGAGGGGCCGCAAGACCAGGACGACACTTCAGCAAAATCGAATACAGGAATTGGCCACTCTTTGCCGAGGCCGTCGACAGACAGCCGCGATGACGCCACCTCAGGGGTGGCAGGCAACCAGACGACCACCTGTTTGCCACCAGAATTGCCGCCGGAAATGTCCGCTATTACGCAGGCGCTGCGCTTCGACAGATCTATAAACGCCAGATCACGGCACCGCCAAGGCGGAATACAGTGGAGGGGCCCCCCATGAACAGTTGCAGTGACAAAAACCTTTCACGTATTGGCTTGGAAGCCCAAACTCCAAACTGCTGCCGCGATTCGCACGCATCATGGTTAATTTGGTTCTGCACGCGGGCCCAGTTTGCACGTGTTGGATGAGGCGAGCAGGAACAAGGACGCCGAAACCATGACCAGCAGAACCCTTAAACCCGGACGATTGCCGCACCCTGCCCCCCTGATTGTCTGGCTCTGGACGATCATGTGTTTCCTGATGGTTTCAGGTGTGGCAACGGCGGTTGACGCAGGCAACGCAGGTGCTCCGCCGGTGCCTGAAAGTGGATCGCCCGCCCAGACATCGCCCCCAATCGAGGTGCAGCAAGACCAGGGCGATACTTCAGCAAAATCGAATGCAGGAATTGCCCCCTCATTGCCGAGACCATCGCCAGACAGCCGGGAAGATGCCAGGGCAGGGGCGGCAGGCAACCAGACGACCACCGGTTTGTCACCAGAATTGTCGCCGGAAATGTCCGCTATTACGCAGGCGCTGCGCGGTATTCTTGAGCAGCCGGAAGCAAAAACCGATGTGGTGGCCGAAAATCCGAAGCCGTCGGCGCGCGGTTCGACAAAGCGCGGCAGGCAAGCTGAAGTTGACAAACTTTATGCCGAAGCAGCCACCCAGGATCGTGCCGCATTGGCTGAGTTTTATGCAACCCGCCACCACGCGCCCATCTGGCTGACGCAAGAGGGGCCTACGAACAAGGCTCGTGCACTGCTTGCAGCCATTGCTGAAGCGCCGGCTTATGGTCTGGAGCCGGACCTTATTCCAGTTCCTGACTTATCGAATTTTACATCAAACAGCGGGGCAACACCCTCATCACGCGCCGAAATGGAGATCGCGCTCTCAATGGCCGCGCTGACCTATGCGCGGCATGCCCGCGGTGGTCGCATCCCCAAGCCAGCAGAACTGCTTAATACCAATCTTGACCGTAAGCCGCAGCTCCATTCACCCATGGTTGTCATGACGGATCTGGCCGATGCCGACGACATGCGCGCTGCGTTGGCGAGGCTTCACCCCGTGCACCCGCAGTTTGAGAAGCTTCGCCAGGCGTTCCTCAAAGAGACCGGTGGCAATGGCCAAGGCAAGCTGTCCGCCAAGGCAAAACGCATCCGTGCCAACATGGAGTTCTGGCGCTGGATGTGGGACGATCTTGGCGAGTTGTACGTCTTCAACAACCTGCCCGAATACATGCAGTATGTTGTCCGCGAGGGTAGGGTCGTGCGCGAATCACGCATCGTCGTGGGCGAAGTATCCAAACAATCCTCAGTCTATTCACGTCCGTTGAAAGAAGTAGTCCTGCGACCGCGCTGGCGTGTGCCCGAGAGCATCATGGTGCGCGAACTTTGGCCATCGCTGAGAGGCAGTGGCAGCCTGATGCGCCGTTACGGGCTCGAAATCACCACCAAATCCGGTGAGCCGCGAAATTGGCGCGAGATCGATTGGCACAAGGACGACATCCGCAACTACCATGTCTGGCAGGCCCCCGGCCGCAAGAGCGTACTCGGCTTCGTCAAGTTCTCGTTTCCAAGTCAGCACACCATCTTCATGCACGACACGCCTGATAAATGGATGTTCAATCGTGGCCGCCGCACTTTGAGTCACGGTTGCTTGCGTGTGAAAAATCCTATGGGCTTAACTGAAATCGTGCTGGCTCACGACCAAGGCTGGGACAGTGCGAAAATCAAGCGCCTGATACGTTCAGGGCCGCTCGATAACAAGGTTCACATGACCAGGCATATCCCGATCCACCTGGCGTATTTCACCGCCTGGGTGCGCGACGACGGAAAATTGCGCTTTTTCTCAGACATTTACGGTCATGAAAAACGCGTGCGCCAAGCCCTCGATGGAGACTGGGAGAAGATCCGCAAGGGGCGCAATCATCTGGCCAAACCGCGACCCAACTTTAAAAAGCGCAATAGGGTTGCAAACAATGGCGCTGCCAGCCAGCGAAAGACCAAGCAACCCGCCAATGTCACCGACATGATTTCCAACGCGCTGGGATTCTGATTGCTAGGATTCTGCTTAGAGTCCGGACCCTAAGCTCTGTACGTCGATGAGGAGCGGCAGGTTCGTCAGACGGGCATCAGTGAGTTGCCGTTGCTTTTAGTGCGCGGATGATATCTTCGCGCGCGATGACGCCAACAAGCTTGCCAGCCTCGTTAAGGACGGGAAAGCTACGGGCTTTCAGATCGACCATCAATTGCAAAGCTCGTGGCAAAGGTGCCTCTGCTTCGACATGAATGACCGCGCGCGTCATGACATCGGCCACCTTTGTCTGCATGATCTCGTCGTAATGCGGAACCATCTTGGTGGGCGCGAACGCAAATGCCTTCAAGAAATCGAACTTTGTCACCAGCCCGACAA